>JAQUZN010000114.1 GCA_028691315.1 Candidatus Izemoplasmatales bacterium
CACCCTACTAAATTTTTAGCACCCTTAAACTACGGAGTTCTTAGGATTTAGTTTAATTTCTCATTACAATAATCTCGTACAAAAGAGCTAAATCTATTAAGTTTATCCGACTCGACGTTCGGCATGATTAAATTTAATCTCGCGTTTATATTTGTCTCGTTTTTTTCATTTCTAATCCATATAAAGTTTTCATTATCTTGAAATTCATTTGCCCTTTCATGTACTTTTAAGAATGAAATTTTAGGATCATAATGTAAAGCATATTTTATACTTTCAATAAGATTTTGTTTATTCAAAACCTCAACTTTTATTTGAGAATCAAGTATAACCTCATCAATATATTTAATCGAATAGTATGGAAACTTTTTACAAATATTGGATCTTGTGATGATCTTAATACATTCCATTTGAAGCGAAATTCTAAATTTGATGATATCTCTTAATGTTTTACTATCCTTTGAAAATATAACACCATCCGAACGTTTATATTGATAATAATTAAGTTCATCGATATCCCTAGTGTTATTTATATCCAATATGGTCAAATTACTTATTATAGGATATATCTGCTTATCAAATAACATAATCATATATTCAGGAGAAAGTGGTATTCCATAAATTATTCCTGCGCTTAGGAGACCAAGACCACTCTCTTTCTGGTAACTATTCAGTGTAAAAGCAGGATGGTTAGAGGTTATAAAGGGAGTGTTGGTTTTATTAACAATTATAAGAATTTTTAAATCTTGGATTTTTTCTTTATTACTTTCAATCAAATTCAAATTGAATTGTGTCCATTCACTTCTGCTAAAGCTTGAATTTTGAGTATTAATTAATTCTGCTAACTCACCATCACTCAGTTCTATTCCTTTTGATTTTGTGATAATCGGCATTAGTTTTCGATTGAAATTTTGCATATTGCTCTCAATAATATCCACGTGTCTATTTGTTCTCATAACCTGAAAAACAACAAAGTTTTTAATTATATCCATTTCTTCATCTGAAAAGTCAACTTTATTTTTTTTTATAATATCAGAAATAAGAATTGACCACTTACTTTCAAAATCAGATAGTTTGTTTTCCCAAACTAAATCTTCTCCATACATATAATCTTTATAGCATTGCTTATTGTATGGAACTAGCCTTATCTCATTATCATTTGAAAATGTTACAAGATTAATCATATTATTTGTTGTGAAATTTTTCAGATAGAATTTAGGTACATAGTGTTGTGCCTTTTTTTCTGCCATAGTTTTTTCTCCAGAAATCTGCTTGATATGGTTTTAGCTATAATCGTTCAATAATAATCTGACTTTTTTTATAAATCATTTCATATGACCATAACTACATTAAATGTTTTTTGACATATTCATAAAAATTGTTGTTGTCGAGTTCTAGAATTTGATCTAGTTCTTCAGAAATCTTCTCTGTATACTGTATTCCGGAATCAATATCATTATCCTTAATCGTTATTGTTGAAGTATTATCAAGATATTCTATACGCAAATTTAATTCATCAATCAATTTTACAAAATCATTGATTATTAGTAACAATGACTCTATTAAAGTTTGAATGTTTACATAGGTATTTTGAGTGATCCTTTTACTTGTATCTGTCTGATTGTAAAACTGAGGATTTAATTTCAGATCATATGAATATCTTCCGAAATCGAATCGAGCATTTTTTCCATCTAAATCAGAAAGCATGATCTCAATATTTTTCAAATAATTTTGTTTACAACCAACAAGACCTAATGTTGTCAGCTTGACTTCAAAACGTGAAAATAAATCATTAATTTTGTGACCTATTTCAGGGCGGTGTGTTCCTATACTTGAAGGATCACCTAAAATATCCAATGCCAAAATACCACTTTTCAGAAGCAGTTCAAAAGAATGCCAGATACTAAACAAAATTGGAAAAATGAGAGTATCTGCTTCATTAGAATAATTATTGTGATTGACAATTTCAATCAATGAAATCATTGAGTTAGCTAAGAATGCTTTTCCCATATGATTAAAATCAGAAGCAATTTGCCTATCTATATATTGGTCAATTTGCCCCAATCCATTATCCATCTTCCAATTTAATATTGCATTTAGATTATCTTGTGGATTTTTATTAAAAATACTCATTTTTACCTCTCCTATTATATATTTTTTTTCTAGTATTACCAAAAAAGCATCAATCTGAGCAATATCGATAAAACAATACGTCTATTTTTATGTAGGCTGTTTTATTGCTTTTTTCGCACCCATCTGATTTATTCACCTAACAATTCCTTCGATCCAAACTCATTCATGGACCGGCAACCACTATTTCTTATTGATATCTTTTTTTAAATGTGAATTAGGAATGAACTCTTGTCCTCGATGAGCATTTTTTATCCTCATTCGAATGTGTGCAGGATTCAACTTTACATGTCTTGAGTTCCATCTTTGGCTTTCACAGCAGCGATATCTTGTCCATCCCTTTTTTTACTTATTGATTTTGTTTCAGATATGCTTGAATATATGCTTTCTCATCCTTGTGTGGCTGCTATTCACTGTTTTGTTGATTAGTTTGGGCATTTATTTTATTCTCTTTATTAATGATTATTTGATATTAAGGTGATCAGTAAATGTGTTTTAAGGTTATTATCTTTTTTTTGATATTATCTGCATCGATATCGAAACAGCTTCAACGATTGTTATTAATCTTCTCTTCTCTCTCATTCTATTCTGTCATATAAAAATGACTTAATATCACAAAAAAGATCACTTATTTTTCATTGGATGTTTTGTCAATTCTACTGGTAACTCTTCCATCTTTTTCTTACTAAATCTAGTCAGAGTTATTGTGCCTTTTTTTCCTCTACTAGTGAAATAATATCCTTCCATCTTGTCATCTCCGACAAGATTCAATATTGTAGTTCCTTTATGTGAATTACTACGATAATCAAGAAGTAAATTAGGGTCATTTACATAACTATATGTAATTCTTTTTGTATTGCTTGTTTTTTCAAAAATCAATTGTTCAGAAAATGAAATACTTTCAGATTCTATTGTCTTAATTTTGAATTTAATCTGATTGAATCTATGTACTACTACACTCATGCAGGGTATGGGCTTAATTTGTCTATCAGTTTTTGGATCAAGATAGTCTGATTGGATTTCGCCAATCCATGTTCCTCCTAAATTCGGATACAATACAAGCCATTTTCTAAATATCTTCCACTTCCAAAGAAACGTCTGAAAAAGCCAAAATGCTAAAGCTTCTATTGCAATCACCTTAGGAACAACAAATAACCATGAAGAAATATCTCCTAGATTTTTGTCAAAAATCAATGCCAGGAGAAAAGTCAATAAAATTGTTGGTACTAGAACAAAATATAGTTTGCTCTTAAGGTCTATATTAATCATTTGTATACCCCACATATTGCCATGCTTTCAAAACAAAATAATTAGCATCTGTAATACTTCTATTCTTCCCTCTAAAAACATATTTGAGTTCACTTACTTCTCCCCATTCGTTGGTTATCTCTTCCTTCTTAGTTTGATTATATAGGAACGTGATTATTGCTTTAATTCTTTCATAATGATTGTCATAATTGAAGTAAGTATTAGGCACGTTCCAAACTAAACATTCGATGAAGAAACCTGATATCTTATCCTTCTCAATGTAGTTGTCATTTTCCATGGCATTCTTAAGTTTTTTTAGAATTCGAACACTACGTTTAAAACGTCGATATGTTTTGTCATTTTTATCAACTCCATTTTCATAATGTTGTTCTGGCCAATTGATGACTTTATCTCCTTTATCTGTATACATCTGTACTCCAGAATAGTATTTATCTTTGTCGTAATACCATCTGTGTTCGAAAAACGCTGCAACATCAGCATCAACTCTGACACTTGTAGCTTTAATATCAAACGCTTTATTTCCTCTGGTAACTGCAGATCTTCCGAATTTATTAACTAATGCTGATTCTACTTCATTCTTAAAGGTACTATAATTATATGTAGCTGGTGAGATTCCACTTTGCTGATACTCTCTTAAACTCTCATTTTGAAACTCATAATAGAAAGTATCCATGCACAAAACACCGATATCAATATCGCTATCCTTTTTAACATTTACTGTGTTTTTGTAAGATCCTTGGACAAATACACTGATATTTCTATTTTTCAGTTTATCATCGTTCCGAATTGCATCTTGAATTGCCTTCTTAGTGTTTTCTATTCTTTCAGTTTCTGTTTCCTGTGGACCTCTAGACCAGGTTCCAAATATGTCTTCCCATTCACTTTTACTTCTCATAAAATACCTCCCAAAACATAACTAGTAGTGTGTTATCTAATTTGTGAAACCGACATCTTATATTCAGATATATCATTTCCCATTTCAAACAATCGGATTTTGCTTAATATACTGTTCATATCTAACAGTTTTATTAGTGCCTTTTTTGTCTTATTATCCATGTTGCTTCCAAGATACAAAGCAGAAATATCACCGCTGATAATTTTCCTAGAATTGATGTCATTATTACTTAACAATGCAATTGATCTCCACTCATTTTCATACTTCCAAACGATATTCTTAGTGTAAAGTCCTTCAATAAATAGTTTAAGTATGTCCATTCTTCCTTGCTCTTCTATATTTTTCAAATCAATCTTATCTAAAATGCTTTGATCAATTGTTACACGTTTTTCACTATAGTTTACAGGAAATAACATCATATTCGCCTTATCGAGTTGTTCTATATAATCCTTAAAATCATATTCGATACAAATTCCTGCGTGTGAAGAAGCATAATGAGACCACATTAGAGCATCGTCATAGCGGGTTGTTAATGAAGCAATCCCAAATCGATTATCAATGAAACTGAATATCTTTTTATTCAAGTTGCCCACTGAATCATTAACTTTATCTTCAGCGTCCTGAAATCCTGGTGCAATACCAGCTAATTTTGACATATCCTTAAAATCATCTATTCTTATATTCAACGGATCTACTTTAACTTTTGAGATGTTCTCTTCACCAATTTTCTCTTGCAAGTTTTTCATGTCATATGCTAGTTTGCCTTTATCAATTTTATTAGAAATGAAAGGCAATAGCAAATCAAAAAAAATCTCTGGTTCACCCATTATTCTTTTAGTGAATTCTACAATACCTTTATTAATGTCTAAGGATTCTTGGTTTACAACAATATCTTGTGTTGTATCCAAAATTAATGTTATAAATTTTCGAACGTTAGGATGAATATCAATACTCTCTAATTCCAAGCGCGCATCGTCCAAATTAAAAATCTTTGCTCTGCTATGAAAAAGTGAGACACATATCCCCCCTCTAAGTTATAAAAAAGAGGATATTAGCATATCATTACTAAACATATTATATCAAAAGTTTATATTGTTGTATATAATCTCTGAGTTATTT
>JAQUZN010000115.1 GCA_028691315.1 Candidatus Izemoplasmatales bacterium
TTGAATCAGGCAATTAGAAACGAAGAAAATATTTATGATTAAATATAGAAAAAAATGAAAAATTAGGAGGATATTAATGAAGTATTTAGCGACATTTATTGTTTTGTTCGTAATTTATTTATTTCTAGCTGGCTTCGTTTTAGAAGAAGTTGTTCTTGGGAGTATAGTAAGTGCAACATTAACATTGATTTTGGTAAAATTCGTCAATTTTAAAATTGATCTTCTTTTACCTATCAAATTGTTAAAGTTCGTATTTATTTATCTCCCAGTTTTTATTTGGAAACTCATCCTTGCAAACTTTGACGTAGCAAGAAGAGTTTTAAGTCCTAAAATTCCTTTAAACCCAGGAATTGTAAGAATTAAAACAGACCTAAAAGGAGATTTTGGAAAATTGACTCTTGCAAATTCCATTACATTAACACCGGGAACATTATCTATTGACATTGATGAAGATTACTTATATGTCCATACCGTTGATGTTATTGGAAAAAATGAAGCGGAAAATAAAAAAGCAATCAGCGAATCTTTTGAGAAAATCTTAGGAGGTATATTTAAATGAATCTAATCATTAATTATATCGTTTTTTCCTTATTAGGTCTTGGGCTCTTATTTTCATTAGTTCGTTTTATTAAAGGACCTACGTTAAGTGACAGAGTTGTATCACTAGATACATTCAATATGATTGTCATTGGCGTTATCGCTTTACTCGCACTTGTTTTTAAAAGCGAGCTTTATTTAGACATTGTAATTATTTATGCAATACTATCATTCTTAGAAACTGTCGTATTTGCAAGATATGTGGAGGGTAAACAAGATGGAAATAACTAGTTATGTATTTCTTATTATCGGTGGCTTGTTCTTCCTACTTGGTGGACTTGGAATCTTAAGAATGCCTGATACATTCAACAGGATTCAAGCTGGAACAAAAGCAACAACACTTGGTGCTTTCTCCACTTTAATTGGCGTTGCCTTTCAAAATCCTTCTTGGACATTCAAAATTATCATCATTATCGTATTTATCGCAATTTCAAATCCAATTGGCTCTAGTGCAATTGCGAAAGCAACATATAAAGCAAAACAAATCCCAACTAATTTAGTTCAGGATGACTTAGCGTTAAGAGGTGAAAAACATGACACTATTTGATGTTGTATCAATCGTTGTTTCTGTTTTATTACTTGTTATCGGTTTTATCGCTATTAACTCGAAAAAATTAATCAAAGCTGTTATTTTTCTATCGGCGTTAAGTATGCTAAGTGTTGTTGCCTTTGTCTTATTAAAAGCCCCTGATGTTGGCTTAACTGAAGCAGTCATTGGTAGCGGACTTGTAACAAGCTTATTTATCTTTACATTACTCTCTGTTAAAAAGGAGGAAGTCAAATGAAAAACCTCTTAGCATTCTTATTAACAATAGGGTTAGGCGTACTTATAATCTTCTCCTTAAGTTCAAATACACTATTTCCTGCATTTGGCAGTGTTGATGTTTCTGACCGAGTATCTAATTCATACATTGATAAAAACGTTCTAGATCCTGCAAATACGGAAACCATTATTTTTGGAGAAACAACAGACCCTGAAAGTGGAGCAGCAAATATCGTTACTTCGATTGTCGTTGATTATCGTAGTTTTGATACTTTAGGTGAAGTCACTGTTTTATTTATTAGTGCACTTGGCGTTGCTTTGCTCCTTGGAAGCGCACCTAAACAAAAACGTTTAGCACTTGATTTTAAACCAAACTTTATGTTAAGAGTTGGTTCTCGTGCATTATTTGGCATTATCTTAATGACTGGCGTTTATGTAACTTTACATGGACACTTAACACCAGGTGGTGGATTCCCAGGTGGAGCCATGATTGCTAGTTCAATTCTATTATTATACTTAGCTGATGATCAGTTTAGGGCAAAAATAAAAGGAATTAAAACCCTTGAAAGTATTGCTGGTAGCCTCTATGTTATTTTGGGATTACTTGGTTTAGTTGTAGGAACTTATTTCTTACAAAACTTTTTACCAAATGGTACAGTTGGCGATTTATTAAGTTCTGGAATTATCCCAATCGTTTATATCTTGATTGGATTAAAAGTTGGTAGCGAAATTTCAGGCGTTATCGATAACTTTTTAACTGAGGAGGAAACGATATGATCCAGTATGCAGCTATCTTATTAATGGTATTAGGACTATATGGTCTACTTACGAACCGAAATGTTATTAAAATGATTATTTCTTTAAACGTTTTAGAAATTGGGCTTAACATCTTTATCATCAGTATTGGTTTTTCTTATGATGGTATCGCTCCAATCATTACTAGTACTTATAATTCAAGCGCTTTAATCTTTGTTGATCCACTTCCTCAAGCTTTAGTGTTAACTGCTATCGTTATTGGTGTTGGAACAACCGCTTTAGGCCTTGCAATTGCAAAAAATATTTATTCAAAATATCATACATTTAATCTTGATGAAGTGGAGGAAAACTAATGAATGCTGTTCTCTTAATTGCTATTCCTTTATTGGCCGCATTTCTCTCGATTTTATCCAAAAAGTTTGCCCCATATCTATTATTACTTGTTGGATTAGTAAATGTTGTACTGATTTTCTTCGTTCCTTATGGAATTGTAGTCATCGGTGGATTTGAATTACCATTTGGTATTAATTTACTTTTTGATACTTATTCAAAAATCGCTTTATTTTTAGTTAACGGGTTATTCTTAGTGGTAACATTCCTTAATTTCAAAGAATACAATAAATTAAGTTCTGTTTTATTAGTCGCACTTGCTGGTTTGAATGGATTATTATTAACTGGCGATTTATTCAACTTATTTGTTTTCTTAGAAATTGCTGGAATTGCTGGATACTTAATCACAACAACAAATAAAAAACCCGCATCAACAATGCATTACTTGGTAATTGGATCCGTTGGTAGTAGTTTATACTTATTTGGTTTGATTATTCTTTACAGCATGTTTGGAACTTTAAATATGATGGATATGATTCATCAAATTCAAGTAACGAATGTTGCTTACACAAACCTTGTTCTTCCATTCTTCTTAATGTTTGTTGGATTAGGTGTAGAAGCAAAGTTATTACCTTTCAACTCTTGGGTAAAAGGCATTCTAAAACATTCAAATACATTATCTGGTCCGATGGTCGCAAGTATCTACGCCGCAACAATCAGTTTTGTGTTTGGAAGAATCATTTCAAACTTGTTCGTATTTGAAGGAAAACTATTAACTGTTGTCACAGTACTTTTAGTTATGGGGATTGTGATTGGTGAAGCAATGGCGTTTTCTTCTTCTAAAGCAAGAGAGATTCTACTATTTAGTAGTATTTCTCAGGCAAGTATTGTCGTGTTATTATTTGTGAATGGTATTGTGTTATGGGCAGTTTATTTAATCATTGCCAATGCGTTAAGCAAAACGATTTTATTCCTTATCATTAACAAAGCAGTCAAAACAACAAATGATGATTCCGTTGACGCTCTACAAGGCATTTTCGCTAATAACCTTCTTGTTGGTTTATCATTTACAGCTGCTGCATTAAGTATTATGGGTCTACCATTGTTTGTTGGATTCATAATCAAACTAAACTTCTTAACTGAGCTTGTGGATTCAGGGCAACTTGCAATCGTTGGAATCATCTTAATCGCAAGTGTTGTGGAAGGTGTTTACTTCATCAAACTTCTACTAAAACTATGGTTTAAAGGTGAAAAAGAAGTTGAAGTGAAATTTAACTTATCTTATAAAGTGGTTGTGATTGTATTCGCCGCTTTAATGATTGCTTTTGGAACTTACTCAGCTCCACTTCATACCCTTGACAATTCCATTGATTCAGTAGCACAAGAAATAGAGGTGATTTATCATGGCTAGTATCGAATACTTACTTTTATTCCTTGTCGCAACAAGTTTAATTTCTTACTTTGTAACGAAATTAAATACATTCATTGGATCTATCGTCACTATTTTTGCGACAATGTTTGTCTTTATTTCCTTAATTGCTTATGGATCTGATTTATCACTGAATACTACCGTAAATTTAATCCCGGGATTATCCTTTGAATTAACATACGTTGGTGTATACTTCTCGATCATTATATCCTTTATCTATTTAATGGTGTCGTTCTTCCATCCATACTTCTTAGATAAATACAAACACAAAAACGTATATAACATGTTGTTTTTATTAAGCTTAGCAGGTGTGCTTGGGACATTCTTTGCTGATAACTTCATTCAATTATTCTTCTTCTTTGAATTTATTGTTTGGACAAGCATGTTCTTAATTCCTCTTGGAAAAAGCAAATCAGCAGCTGTATCCTATTATGGATTTAGCGCAGCTGGAAGCTTCGCCATGTTATTTGGAATCTTTATTATGTATTCTACAGTTGGATCATTTTCAATTGATGCTGGACTCGCTGGTATCTCTGGCACAAATGCCAATATCGTATTTGTTGCCTTCATGATTGGTGCCTTTGCAAAACTAGGTGCGTTCCCACTTCATATATGGTTACCTATCGCCCATGGAAATGCTCCTCATCCGTTCAGTCCTGTTTTATCAGGCGCGCTTGTAAAACTTGGTGCGTTCGTTGCTGTATTAGCACTAATTAGAATTTCTCCTGCTTCGACAATTATTGAAGCTATCGGTTTACCAGTTGCACAGTACATCATTGCTCTTCTAGGCGGTGTTTCTATTGTATTCGGTACCTTAATGGCAATCAAAGAGGATGACGCAAAAAAACTTCTTGCTTATTCTTCGATGAGTCATGGTGGATATATCTTAGTTGCCTTCTCCTTAATGAGTTCAGTTGCTTTTGCAGGTGGTTTCTATCATATCTTAGCACATGCACTTGCAAGTGCAGGAGCGTTCCTTGCAATCGCTGCTGTTGCCAGACAAACTGGTACAACAAAGATGAGCGAACTTGGTGGTATCATTCACAAAATGCCAATTACTTACATTGTTTATTTAGTTGCGATTATTTCAATGGCGGGTATTCCACCAATGGGAGGATTCGTCAGCAAATGGTTAATCTTCCAAGCTGTAATAAACAAAGGCTTAGTATTCGTTGGAATCGCTGTTTTCTTCGGTAGTATTGGATCATTCCTATATGTGTTTAGACCTTTGGCTGCTTTATTCTTAGGTCAAGAGTTACCAAAATACAAAACAACCGTTAAAGAAGCACCAATTCTAATGCTAATTCCAATGATTATTATTACCCTTCTTAATATATATACAGGTGTATTTACCAATACTATTCTTGGATTCATTAACAAAATAATTATAGAACTTGGATATTCTCCAATCATCCTAAACGGATTAACTGTTCAAGGATTTAACGGAACTTTAGCGCCAGCGACCATATCACTCGTATTTGGCGTTGGTGTAGCAGTAGCATTCATTATCTTTATAGT
>JAQUZN010000116.1 GCA_028691315.1 Candidatus Izemoplasmatales bacterium
AGAGCAAATAAATAGGAGGTTTTTCATGAAAATTGGCGTAGCAGGATCAAAAGAATCAAGCGATTGTTTAGTGACAGTAAAAGAGTCCGACATAGATGAGATTATCATTGATAGTGTTGTCGGCGCATTTTTTCATGTTCAAATTAATAAAGTGATTATCGATACTTTAGAAGAGTACAAAGTCAAACATGTCAGTGTGACATGTATTGACCGTGGTGCTCTTGACTCAACGATAAAAGCGAGATTAATTACCGCCATTGAAAGGATGAATGGTGATGATTAGAAGTCTTTTATTTATTCCTGGTAATCTGCCAAACATGCTTCAAAATGCTTATTTGTTTGACGCCGATGCCATCATTTTTGACCTAGAAGATTCCGTCCATATTTTGGAAAAAGACAATGCTAGAAATCTTTGCAGTGAATTCTTACTTAGCACAAAAAAACCGCTAAACGTGGAGAACTTAGTTAGAATCAATAGCCTTGATTCTCCTTTTTTTATGAATGATTTAGAAACCCTTGTTTCTGATAAAATTGATGGGATTGTTGTGCCGAAAGCAACAATAGAAATCCTTAAAAAACTAAATGATGTTTTATCAAAAATTGAAAATATTAAAAACATGACTACTCACTTAAAATTAATCCCCATTATTGAATCTGCATTTTCGGTTTTAGAGGTGGATAAGATTGCCTCGCTTCCAAGAGTATCAGGATTACTCCTTGGGGCTGAAGACCTTGCAAGGGATTTAGGGATTACAAGAACGAAGAAAGGTAATGAAATCTTTTACGCTAGAGAAAAAGTAATTATGGCCTGTGCTGCTTTTAATATCCTTGCGATTGATACACCTTACACAGATGTATATGACGATGAGGGATTAAAAGAAGATGTGCTACTAGCCTCTTCTTTAGGAATGAAAGCAAAATCTGCCATTCATCCAAGGCATATTGAATGGATTAATAAAGCCTTCTCACCAAGTATGGATGAAATAAAGCTTGCGTTTTTAATCATCGATGCGAAAAAGAAAGCCGACCTTGAAGGAAAAGGTGCGTTTAGTGTGAATGGTAAAATGGTGGATAAACCAATTATCGATAAAGCACTAGATACCATAGCTAGAGCAAAAGCATTTCATTTAATCAGTGATGAAAATGATCAATAGTCTAGGTAGAAATGTTCCTGAAGGTGAAACTCCTTTTAAATCTAGTAATGAGTTTTTAAACCATAAAAGAAAACTGATTTCTAAAAAGCATATAACAAAAAAAGTCGAATTCTTTTCTTCCATTGAAGAAGCTTTCGACTATTTTAATTTAAAGTCAGACATGACTTTTTCTTTTCATCATCATTTAAGAAATGGGGATGACGTCATTAATCTTGTATGTAAAGAAATAGAAAAAAGAGATTTAAAGAATCTTCATTTTGCGCCTAGTTCTATTTTTCCAACCTATAAAGAAATGGTTCCTTGTATCAAGAATGGAAATATTACAAGTATCCATACTTCTTATCTAAACGGAGAAGTAGCTTCCACCATTCAACAAGGTTTTCTAAAAGGAAAACTGGTCATGCAAACTCATGGTGGTAGAGCGAGGTCCATTGAAAGTGGAGAATTAAAAATCGATGTAGCATTTTTAGCGACGCCTTCTGTGGATAAAAAGGGAAACGGGACAGGAGAAATTGGTAAAAGCGCTTGTGGGACTTTAGGGTATGGTGTTAGTGATTTAGAATATGCCAAGAAAGTAATCCTTGTCACAGATAACCTAGTTGATAGTTTAGATAGATATCAGTTTGATTCAAAATATGTGGACGGTGTGATTGTGATTGATAAAATTGGAAATCCGGAAGGAATTGTTTCCGGAACCACTAAAATCACAAGAGATCCAATTGGCCTGAAAATCGCCAAAGATACCGCTAATCTCCTAGATAGACTAGGAATGATTCATGATGGTTTTTCGATGCAGACAGGGGCAGGCGGTACCTCGCTTGCGGTAGCGAATTATGTTAGAGACATTATGATTTCAAAAAAAATAAAAGGTTCTTTTGCGTCAGGTGGAATTACATCTTATTATGTAAATATGTTAAAAGAAGGATTGTTTGAAAAACTATATGATGTACAGTGTTTTGATTTAGAAGCGGTAAGTTCATATAAAAACAATCAAAATCATATTGCGATATCCGCTTCTAAATATGGTAATCCTTATGAAGAAGATCCAGTTTGTAATAAGCTTGATTTTATTATCTTAGGCGCAACAGAAATTGACTTAAACTTTAATGTGAATGTCACAACTGATTCCTTTGGAAACATCATTGGTGGATCAGGCGGACATTCAGATATCGCATATGGTTCAAAAGTAACAGTTGTCGTGAGTCAGTTAATTAAGTCTAGACTTCCAATCATCAAAGAAGAGCTAATGACGATTTCAACCCCTGGTGAAGATATTGATATTTTTGTTAGTGAAAGAGGAATCGCCATTAATCCAAAAAGAACTGATTTATTAGAAAAACTTAAAAATACATCCTTACCAGTTTATACGATGAAAGAGTTACTTGATATAACATACAGTATTACTGGTGTTCCAGCAAAAATAAAACATAGTGATAAGGTAGTTGGAATTGTCGAGTATAGAGATGGTTCAGTGATTGACACATTATACCAAGTAGGGTGATTAAAATGCCTGGTTCATTCATATTAAGAGATAGAGAAAAGAAGGCATCAAGGATTATGAGCCTTCTTTCAATTTATAAAATCATCATTTCTGTGAAAGCAAACACGCCTGGGTTTGATAAGAAAAATGTATCATCTTTTTGGCTTGTATCAATTTTTGCCAATCAGCTTTCTTTTGAACAAGAAGAAAGAAGAGAACTTATTGTTTCTGAAGACGGACCATATATGCTTATTATGCTTAAAGATGGTGTTGGAAAAACCATTAAGGATAAAATGGTTGAATTAGAAGAGTCATCACCACTTGGAAGATTAATTGATATTGATGTATATGAGTTAAATAAAGAATATCATCGGGCCCATCCAAGAAGATGTCTATTATGTGAAAATATTGCTTTTGAGTGTCGAAGATTAAATCTTCATACAACAGATGAACTGATTCAAAAAACAAATCAAGTTTTTTTAGAATCAGTGAAAGCTAAATTACTTGAGATGGTTAATGAGTCGATGTTAACTGAACTTAATCTAGAACCAAAGTTTGGACTAGTGACACCTAATAGTAACGGTTCTCATAAAGACATGAATTATGATTTAATGATCAAAGCAAAAGATGCAATATTACCTTATTTTGGCTTGTTATTTGAGACTAGTTTTCTTTGGAAAGATTCGCTAACAAAACTTAGAAAAGAAATTAGAACAATCGGCCTAGAAGCAGAAAAAGCAATGCTAGTTAAAACTAAAGGTATAAATGCATACAAAGGGTTAATCTTTAACCTTGGATTTGTCCTAGCATCCCTTGGACAAGTCATGGCTTCTAAGAAATCATTTAATGAGATATTTGATCTTATCAAGGTTCTTGGATATAGGTTAACAGATGAATTAAACGGGCCAGTAAATTCTTATGGCACTTATGCCTTTAAAGAAATGCATATCGCTGGCGCAAGAAAAGAAATGGAAGAAGGACTTCCTCATGTCAAAGATGCTTTAGAGTTAATTAAAGCAGATACTAATAACTTATTAGAAGTGTTAGTGTATTTCATTAAATCAATTGAAGATACAACACTTCTAAAAAGAGCTAGTTCACTTTCTAAATATAACGAAGTAAAAGAAAACTTTTATTCACTCGATATAAATAATTTTGACGAGGTAAATAACCTATCAAAATGGTGTATCAAAGAAAATCTTACATTTGGTGGTAGTGCTGATTTGTTAGTTGTATTTATCTTTTTATCTAAAACGAAGAAATGGCTTTTTTAGGGCCATTTCTGTGTTTTATAAAGCACTTTAGATAAAACAAATTCAAAACTTAAATTTTTGTATTTTTTTCTTGACTTTATAAATTCAAAATAGTAAAATTGTAATGCAAGATAAAATGGAATATATTGGGGGGTTTAGCTCAGCTGGGAGAGCATCTGCCTTACAAGCAGAGGGTCGGCGGTTCGATCCCGTCAACCCCCACCATGCCGAAATAGCTCAATCTGGTAGAGCAACTGACTTGTAATCAGTAGGTTACGGGTTCAATTCCTGTTTTCGGCACCATTTCTGCGAAATAAACAAAAGTAACACTGTTCTTTTGTTCATACAAGAAAAGATGGAAAACCACCATCTTTTTTTGTTGTTTATTGTGTCATATTTTTATTCTGTCTCAGATCTATTATGGATTGATATTGTTTTTGAACAGTTGGTTGAGATAACCTCAAAATAAAAACAAACACAGTTTTGACAAGACATATTAAAAAGCATAGACTTGTTACACAAGTGATTAAATAATCGCCCTTAGTGTCAAACCTATTTGGAGTTTATGTTATAATACTGGATAACATTTCATACATAAAAGAGGAATAAATTATGAATATAACAATTGTCAATCTTCCTGAAATAGCAGTGATAGGCAAACTGGGATTCTGTACGAAGGATAATAATGTTGCTCCGGAACTATGGAACGAGGCAAATTCTCATTTTGCTGATGTTGCTTCTCTAGGAATGAAGGAAAAGAATGGTTTTTATGTTGGATTTTGGGGCGCAATGAGTGATGAGACTATGTCTTATTTGCCATGGACTGATGATTTATCTAGAGGATATTATCTTGCAGGAATAGAAGTATATAAGGATACCACTGTACCCAATGGCTGGACTAAGTGGATTATGCCCCCCAGAACTTATCTGAAAGTTTTGATTGAACCAGATCAGTATTTTGATGTATTTCAAAACGTTATCAAAAATAAAATTCCAGAGATGAAAATGAAACTTAGTGGTGCAGCATGTGATTATACAGAACCGGAAACTGGTATTAATTATCTTTTTTTCCCAGTAAATAATATTTAGTCAATATTATTTTTGTTATTGTTTGCAGATATCGGACACATAGGGTGAATATAATTGGTCAGATAAATGGACATTATAAATTGGATACTAGTTAACTAGTATCCAATTTATAATGTGAAGGTGCTATTAATTGTTTTGGTGGTGCGAAAAAATACGTGGGTGGTGACGAACTCTAATAAGTCATGCAACACATTATTTATTGAATTAACTCCTAAAAAGGAGTTTTTTTTATTTAATAGGAAATTGTATTTTAAAATCAGATAGTCGCAAAAAGCAAAAAAGCCTACAGGTTGTAGGCTTGAAAGGATGAAGTTAAGGAATTATTTTATGTGTTTAATCTTATTATACACATCCAAAGGAACAACCTTCGGTTTATTACACTTCATACAGTAAGACTCGGG
>JAQUZN010000117.1 GCA_028691315.1 Candidatus Izemoplasmatales bacterium
TTTATATTTCGAAATAAAAATCGGATGTGTCAATCTTCTTTTTGCTTGCCTTCTTTTTGGCCAAGGATCAGAAAAATTTAAATAAATTCTACTCACTTCTTTTGGCACAAAAAAGTTCTCAATACGAATTGCATCATGTTGTATGAACCTTACATTTGTCAAAGTAGTGACAAGTAATTTCTCAAGCCCCCGAATAACAACAGAATCAAATTTTTCGATTCCAATAAAATTAATATTCGGATACTTCTGAGCTAAGTCTATAATAAACTGGCCTTTACCACAACCAATTTCAATATAGATTGGATTATCATTTTTAAATACTTGGTTCCAAATACCTTTATATATTTCTGGTTCAGTAAAAACTAAATTTGAATGCATTTGGATTAAATCTTTTGCATATCCAATTTTACGTAATCGCATATCTTTTAGTTTTTGCCCGCAAGTTTAACAATACACTCAGCGTATATAGCGGCAGCCATAATCATGTCTTCAATAATTAAGTATTCATTCGCTTGATGAGCTAAATCTTCCTTACCAGGCATGTTTGGCCCAAATGCGACTGCTTTTTTAAGTGTTCTTGCATACGTTCCTCCGCCGATTGTTAAAAGTGGTGTTGTATAGTCATTTGTGTATTTTTGGTAGGTCTCATACAAAGTTTTAACAAGTGGATCATCTGGTGAAACGTAATGAGGTTTAGAATTATGATGCCCAACATACTTAAATCCAAATTCATCTGCTATCTTTGATGTTTTTTCTGCATTCTCTTCAAAAGGATATTCTATTGGGTATCGAATATTTGAACCAATCAAAAAATGACCTGACTCATAATTGATGAGTGCAAGGTTTAATGTCATTTCCTTCATTTCGTCATGGAAAAAGTCAATTCCTAGTTTTTTTCCATAGGTATCATTAACAAAATATTGATGAATAAAGCGAATAAGCGCTGAATCGGTAACCATTTCTAAAAATTCGGCCATCAAGAAAATTGCATTAACTCCTAAATGTGGCCAAGCTGCATGAGCGTTTTTTCCATAAATAGTATATGTATTGCCTTTTACAGTTCCTTTGAGATGTAACTTATCTAAGTAATGATAAAAGGCTTCAGAAACATCTTTGTTAAGTACTGCAACGCACTTGTCAGGAACTATATTATATCTCTCTCCTGCATGGATAGACTCGATTAAACTATTATCTTCAACACCGATAATATCAAAACTATAGATGCCTTTTTCAGCATATATTAAAGGAAAATCTGCATCGGGGGCAAATCCCAAATCTGGCATTTGTTGTTTTTCAAGGTATCTAATAATACCTCTCATTCCTGACTCTTCATCACAACCAAGAATAAGTCTAACTTTTTTGTTTAATTCAATATGTTGGTCCTGAATCATTCTCATCGCAATATAACCAGCCATTGTTGGTCCTTTATCATCCATAGAGCCTCGAGAGATAATTTTCCCATCTTTTAGTGTTGCGCTAAAAGGAGGCACATCCCATGCCCCACCTGTAGGGACGACATCTAGATGTCCTAGTATTCCAACAATTTCATCACCGCTGCCCATTTCTATATGTCCAGCGTAATGATCGACATCCAAGACTGAAAAACCATCTTGTTTTGCTTGATCAAGCATATAGTCAAGTGCCCTTCTGATATCGTGTCCAAAAGGCTCCTCAATGTTCAATTCATCATATTTTTCCAGTACTGTAGGTATCTGTAATAACTTTGATGTTTTATCAATATATTCCTTTTCATATGTTTTTGCAATTTTTAACCAATCCATCGTGATCACTCCTCGTATGATACTATTGTATCACAACTATAATCTTTTGCATATATGGGCTGTTTGAAATAGTTATATTGATGGTATTTTATTGACAAACTGGTAAAATTCGGTATAATAGGGGAAGAAGCGAATGTCAAATTTAGGGGAAATTTATAAACGCTTAGAGGGAAATAATGATACGTAAAATAATAATGAAAAATTTGACTTGTTCAAATTGCATTTCGAAGGTCGAGAGACGTACTTCTCGTCTCGAATATGTCAATAGTGCAAGTTTTAATTACACGAATCAAACACTTCTAGTCGATTTTAAGGATGACTACGATGAAGTTATTGCTTTAAAGGAAATAAAATCCATCGTTGATTTATTGGAAGACAACATTGAAACACATTACTTTGAAGACAAAGTAGTAAGTACTAATCCAAATTTTATAAAAGATTATCTATTTGTTTTAATCGGTATGGTCATCATTTTCTTTACTTTTTCAATCCACAGAATTTTTCCGTTATTCAATAGTATTTTTAATACAGATTACGAAGGATTGATTCCACTTACAAAGATGATTCTATATTGGATAGGATATCTTTTGTTAATTTCCAAACTACTTAAAACTCAATTCAAAGGAATTAGAAATTTTAATATTTTTAATGAGAATACGCTGATGATTATTGCAACATTCGCTGCAATGTTTATTGGAAAATATGAAGAAAGTATTGCCGTTGTTATCTTGTATTCTATCGGCGAATATTTACAATCAAGAGCTGTTTCAAGATCGAAAAATGAGATTTCTGAATTGATTAACTTAAAAATTGATTTTGCAAATGTTCTAATTGATGGAAGAGTAATTATAAAAGATCCAATGCAAATAAAAATTGGCGATACTGTAGTCATAAAAAACGGAGAAAGAATTCCTGTTGATGGCGAAGTTACACTGGGTTCTTCTAGTTTAAATACAAGTGAATTAACTGGTGAAACTAAATTACGTCGTGTAGAAATAGGCTCTAAAGTATTATCAGGTAATATTAATGTTGGTAACGTTATTCATATGACTGCATTGAAAGAATATCAAGACTCAACACTTGCAAGAATCATCGATTTAATCGAAAATTCTACAAATAACAAATCCAAAACAGAAATGTTTATTACAAAGTTTGCAAGAGTTTATACACCTATTGTTGTCGGCCTTGCATTACTTCTTGTCTTATACGGAGTTATCTTTGAGCCTTCACAAGTCCTTGTGGACCAAGGATATGTCTACCGTGCCGCTATTTTCTTAGTAATTTCTTGTCCTTGCTCATTAGTACTTTCTGTTCCTTTATCTTACTATGCACGAATCGGGGTTTCAGCTAAAAATGGTATTTTATTTAAAGGTTTATCCTTTTTAAATATACTTGCTGATGTTAAACTTATTGCTATCGATAAAACCGGAACTCTAACACACGGTTCTTTCTTTGTCCAAGAATACACTAGTGATGAAGTCTTACAACTTATTGCATCTATAGAGAAATTTTCTAATCACCCTATCGCAACAGCGATTGTGGATTTCAATAAACTACCATTATTAGATGTTTCAAATGTCACAGAACTTCCCGGGTATGGAATTCAAGCCGATTACAATGGTGAAACTGTTTATGTTGGTAGTCGGCGTCTTTTAGAAAATAATAATATCAGTGTTCTCGATGAAAAATTACCCGTCGGTTCATATACTTTCCTTGCAAAGAAAAATACCTATTTAGGATATGTAGTTGTAAAAGATGAATTAAAAGAATCATCAATGGAAACGATTAGATCTTTCACAAAAAAATATGATACCGTAATGTTAACTGGAGACAATGAACAATCTGCATTTGAAATTGCCAAACAATTAGGCGGAATCGAGTATTATGCAGAACTTCTTCCAGAGCAAAAGTTAGAAAAATTCAATCAGATTCGAACTAATTCTGTAAGTTTATATGTCGGGGACGGAATCAATGATGCGCCACTTCTTAAAAACGCAGATATCGGCGTATCTATGGGATCCGCTAGCGATTTAGCAATCGAAGTTTCAGATGTTATTATTATTAATAATGATATTCGTTTACTTGATAAAGCAATCAGAATTGCTAAAAAAACAAAAAGAATCGCTACCGAAAACATTGTCTTTTCAATGATAGTAAAAGCAATCTTTCTTGGATTATCAGCACTTGGTATTATGTGGATGTGGTTATCCTTGTTTGCCGATGTTGGTATAGCACTATTATGTGTATTAAACGCTTTAAGAATTATATATCAAAAGCAATACCTACTTCGATTAGAAAAAAAATAATGGAGCAATTAATTGCTCCATTTTTTTAATGCTTTAATAAAATATATGACTTTTTCCCTTTTCGAATAATACTATATGTTTGGCCGAATGCGTTTTGCTTCTCAACTATAAACTCGGTATCAGTTATTTTTTCACCATTCACTTGAATAGCACCATTTTGAATGAATTCCCTTGCTTGTCTTTTCGACTGAGCTAAGCTAGTTAGCACGAGGATATCGAGTAATAATAAATTCTCTTCGACTGGAAAAGAATCAAATTCTTTAAAAGCAATCTCAATTTCTCCTAGCGTTAATCCTAAGATATCGCCACTAAATAATGCATTCGTGATTTTAATTGCTTCGTCTAGTGCGCATTTTCCATGGACCATAGTAGTCAGTTCTTCTGCTAATCGTTTTTGAGCAGTTCTTAAATGCGGAGCACTTAAGAACTCAGTTTCGATAGCGTCAATTTCTGCTTTTGTTAAAAAGGTAAATTGTTTTAATCTATTGATTGCATCATCATCAGATGTGTTAATCCAAAATTGATAAAATTCATAAGCACTTGTTTTATTAGGATCAAGCCAAATAGAACCTGACTCTGATTTTCCAAACTTTGTTCCGTCTGACTTTGTGACAAGTGGAAATGTAAATCCATAGGCTTTGCTATCGACTCCATCCATTTTTCTGATAAGTTCAAGTCCTGAAGTAATATTGCCCCATTGATCTTGTCCGCCAATTTGGATAGTACATCCTCTTGTCTTAAATAAATGTTCAAAATCCCAGGCTTGAATAATTTGATAAGAAAACTCCGTGAATGAAATACCGTTATCAATTCTTGATTTCACTGAATCCTTACTCATCATATAAGATATATTGAAATTCTTTCCGATATCTCTTAAAAACTCAATGGCATTTAAAGATGACAACCATTCATAATTATTCACAATGTTTGCTTCTGGGAGTAAATGTTTTACTTGTTTAACAATCCCTTCTGCATTTTGTAAAGATGTTTCAATTGTTAATAACTGTCTTTCAGCATTTTTAAAACTCGGATCACCAATTAATCCTGTACCTCCACCAATCACTAAAATTGGTTTATGGCCATAATCCATAAGCCTTTTTGCGACCATATAGGCGAGCAAATGCCCTACGTGCAAACTATCTGCAGTTGGATCAGCGCCTAAATAAAAAGTGGAAGATGTTTCATTTAGTACTTTTTCTAGCTCTGGATCAGTTATTGCATATACTAAACCTCTCCAAGATAAATCGTCAA
>JAQUZN010000118.1 GCA_028691315.1 Candidatus Izemoplasmatales bacterium
TCCGCATCTACCTCGTTTTCTTCCATCCATTTCTTTTCAACTTTAAAGCAAATAACTGCATTATCGACGTTTTCAGAGCTCCCAACTCCTCCGTTTCCAACCCATATATTTACACTTTTATATACCACGCCTTCAGGAAGTGTATCTACGAGAACAGATTGGTTCTTTAGCATCTCAACTATCGTGGTAGTCTTCCCGAAGCTCCTTTGGGGATCAAATTCGAGGTAGGCTATGCAGGTTACATTTCTTGAAAAAATGAATTTAACGTGTTTTCCATTCGAAATGAACTGCTGGGAAAGTTCCTTTACTTCAACATTGCTGGCAGGCTCTGGAGATCCACCTCCACCGCCTCCTCCACTACCTCCACTACTGCTACCTCTATTTCCTCCCTGATTGTCATTAGTATCATCAGTAACAGAATCAGATTTTACACAGATTTCGGCTGTTTTAAAGTCACTTCCATTCTCGTTACTTACGGTCAGATTGACTGTGTAGTTTCCAGTTTGGAATTCATATATAGGCGAAATCTCTGTGGAATCTATGATACTGTCATTGTTAAAATCCCAGGCTCTATTAATCACATTGCCTGTTGATGTGTCTGTAAAATGAACAACAAGAGGACTTATTCCTGTGTAATGATCTGCGGAGAAATTGGCAACTGGATATATAGGTTGTTGGGCTCCCATTACTTCTATAATTATGTCGTTCTTTGTGCTGGTTCCATTTGTATTGCTTACTGTTAACTTCACAGTGTAGCTTCCAACCGCTGTATATGTATGGGTCGGGTTTTCTTCAGTGATCGTGTTTCCATCTCCGAAATCCCATTCCCATTCAGAGGCATTCTGTGAAAGATCTGTGAATTTGACGGTAAGCGGGACATAACCTTCTGTTATATTCGTAGAAAAGTTTGCAAAGGGAAACACCGGCTCTAAAACTGTAATATAGCCGATTCTTGATTTGAAATCACTTCCATTTGCATTAGTTACAGTCAAAGACACATTATAGATTCCAGGGGTATCATATGTATGAACTGGATTTTGAGTTGTGTAATCAACTTTATAATCCCCATTTACATCCCATTCCCATGACATAGCATTACTTGAAAGGTCTTCGAACTGAACATCAAGAGAATTAATGCCAGAAGTTATATTTGCAGAAAAATTAGCTATGGGGTAAATAAGTGGTTGAGGTTCTAAAACAGTAATATATCTGACCTTTGTTTCAGAATCACTTCCATTTGCATTGCTTACAGTTAAATTGACAGTGTAATTCTCAGATTCCCTATAGATATATGTGCAATTCTGTTCACGTAAGTCTATTTCACCATCGTTATTAAAGTCCCATGCCCATTCACTTGCGTTTTTCGAGAGGTCGGTAAACTCCACTGCAAGTGGAGCATAACCTCTGGTTACATTGGCCGTGAAATCAGAAAAAGGAAGAACAGGTGTTTGTATTTCAGGTGGCAAAGCGAGGGGAAGATAATCTATATTTCCCTCACTGAGGGTATATATTTCATCACATATTCCGTCGCCATCTTTATCTTCGTGGGTCTGACTGAATCCTGTTCCTTCAGGTGTTGCCCAGTAGTTCCCTGCGAAATAAGGTCCTAAGACTATATTTTCTCCCTTTATTTTAGTTGTGTTCCACGAGTTTAAGCTTGTTTCCAAACTTGTTTCATCAAATTCTGTATTGTTAGTATTATTGAAATAATTATCAAATAGAGAATTATTTCCAGAATTGCAAATCCACACTCCCTTCATGTTACTTGTAACGATATTTTCATAAATTTTGTTATTAATTGAAGAAGTAGATAGTATGAAGCCATATTCATTGTCTGAAAATTTATTATTTTTTACAGTGTTGTTTTTAGAGTGAGTTAGTGCAAGTCCATAGTCTCCGTTATTGAGGGCATTATTATTGATTATTGTACAGTTATCTGAGTTAGAACACCATATACCCATCCACCTATTAAAACTTGCAGTGTTATTTTTTAAGGTGTTGTTGGTTGTTGTTCCAATTTGTATACCGCATATACCGCACCAATAATCTGACGTGGCGATATTGTTACTTAATATGCTGTCATTGGACTTATAAAGGTGGATGCCATAATCATCGTTATTCAAGGCTGTATTATTATCCAAGACGTTGTAACTGCCACCAGAAAGACCGATTCCATCATCATTATTAGAAACAGTGTTGTTATTCAGGATGTTGTAACTGGAATCAAAAAGTTGAATCGCATCATCATTATTCGAAGCTGAATTGTCTTTTAAGACGTTATAACTGGACTCAGAGAGATAAATGCCATCTTTAAAATTTCTTGAAACAACATTATTGAGAAGCACGTTATAATTACTTTTTGATTCGAGTAAGATACCATTTTCTTCGTTAGAACTTACTAAATTTTTACTTATATTGTTGTTGCTTGAATTATATAGGTACATGCCATTGTAATCGCAGCCCCAAACAAGATTATTTGAGAAATTGTTTTTGTTAGAATCAGAGAATTTAACACCTTGCTCAATATTATTACCTTTTAGAATATTGTCATTAGAATACTCCAGAATTACCCCCTTTGAAATTATGTTATCCAGTATTTTATTGTCGTAGGAGTATGAAAGTTTACCATCTCCCACTGAATTATTTTGAATGGTGTTATTGTTAGAATGTAGGAGGTTGAATTCAAACATTATTTTAGAGGAGTCCACAGCAGTGTTATTACATATTGAATTGTAGTTGGAGTAAGTAAGTGAAGTGCCTTGTATTATATTACTATAAATGGAGTTATTTACAGAATAAGTGAGCACGATATTATTTTTAAATGTGTTATTGTATATCATGCTATTATTAGAGTTTTTAATTGTGATACCACTACTTTGAGAAAAATCATTGTTGTAAATTATATTGTAATCACTTGATGAATTTAAGTACACGCTACAATGATTAGTTAAAAATGTGTTGTTATTAATTATATTATAACTTGAAGAATCTAAAAAGATACCATAATTATGATACCCATAATATGAAGTATCCATTAATTTATTATTGTAAATACTGCAGGAATTGACGTCATTTAAATAAATACAGTAACTGTAGGTTTCATCGTTAGGTACGCTTATGTTGAATCCACTAATTACAACACTGTCTGCTGTTATTTCAAAAACATGGATTTGCGGGTTCAAAGCTATAATCTTTGTATTTTCCGGAGTGCTTGATTCAGAAATTATTGTTAACTGGGTCTTATTTACATCAACATTTTCATAATAAGTTCCAGGTTTTACAATAATTATATCCCCTGCGGAAGCGTTGTTCACAGCAGCTTGAATGGTTGGTTCTTCAACTGGAACATAAATTTCGGCGGCGTTTGCTGTGGCACATATGACCATTATGGATAAAAGTAAAGATGTCAAGAAAAATTTGCACATTGACATTTCTATTGTTCTCCTCGACTATTATGTAACTTATCTTTCAAGAAAACTATTTTACATAATAAATTTGCATCATATTAATTTTTTGAATTTTTTGTGCATCTTTTTCTGTGGTGTCTATTGGCGACTTGAATTTTTTTCTCATTATACTTTACACGAGTCGCACCTTTTTCTTATTATCTTATATTTGATCATCTAAGTATTGGTTACTTGTTAAGCATTAATAATCCGCTTATTCACGTTTTCAATCAATGACTCACTGACTCTACCCATAAAATTATTAACCATAGTATTGTAGTTGTTGTGGAGGAAGCTACATGGTGAAACTTAAGGAGAGTAATAAAGAACGTCGTGATGCACTTGATCATAAATGTGGTGAATGGCTTAAACTTAAGAATGAAGACACATTCAATCGAGTGAGAAGTCAGAGTGGGGGACGTGGTGTACTTGTGCGCCAGGATGTTTTTGATGCGATTACTGATTGTGTATATGGGAATAGTAGTTTTGTAAAGGAAGAGTTTGTGCTTGAATTTTGTGAGTTTATTAAAAATAAAGATAAGGATCTTTATGAGCGTATGATTAGTCAAATTGTTGGTGATTTTATTTTCGATGCGGCAGACAAATATGCTGTGAATAAAGGGAGGTAATTACTTCTACAGACGGTCTCAAAGCTATGTTTGATTGTGCATTTAGGTAAATAGTATCGGAATGTGCATCATTTAAATAAAAAGGAAATAATAATAATTATAATATAGGACATAATCAATGTCTGAGTATTCAGAACAAGTATTATTAACAGTGCGAAGAAATTATGTTCAGAAAAAGTTACAAAGGCAACTTGATCTTAATAATCTCAAAAGCAAAATAGGATGATTCAGATTTTTACTTATACGTTCAGATCCAAGACATAAAGCTAATGAACCATGGTTAAATTCTTCATTATTCTTAGCAAGTGAACCGAACTTCTTGTTTGAATGCCCGCTCCGGGCACTTTGCTTTTGTTTTTGTTTTTGTTTTTGTTTTTGTTTTTCTCTGATTTTTTATCTTTGTTTGTTTTTTGGCTGGAATTCACAATATTTCTGTTTGTATTTTCAGGAAAAGGTAAAGACTGTCAATAAACCTCCACTAAAGTGGGAGGCTTGTTTCGGCAAGCCTTGATTGACCGGCTTAAGTCTTAATTGACTACGTTGGATATGTCACGATACATTTGGATGCTTCCTCAGTCCAATTCCCTATCGTGTAGCATTAAAAGTCCTGAGAGTAGGGGTGGTGTGCTACACATGACAAGCATATTCAACATTGGCGAGGGAAGATAGTTTAAAAAACTACGTTACCTGCTACGGGAACTTGTTTCAAAAGCAGAGGGGGGAAATCCAAACGTGGAACGGAATGCCTGAAAGTTGACGGCATTCTTCCCACGTCTAAAGTCGCAGGCATCCTGCCTGAGGAATCGTGAAGTCAAGTTTTTTCTTTGTTTCATCAAGAAAAGGCTGCTCGCTTTTGTGACCGGTGAGAGCACCGTTTCCCCTCACGAAATCATTAACGAGTTCTGGAAATTGGGTTTGATTTGCAAAAAAGAAGCCCTGGCAGAAGTGAAGAAGTGTACATATCAAAACCGGCCTTCAGTGTTGAATGCCCGGCAAGCTCGAAATACAGAAAAAATATATTTGTCCGGGCTTGGTGAAAAGCCTTTTTTCGTCTGGCCCGGAATTTTGAATACGATTTGCTGTTTTGCCGGGGCATGGTTGATTTTTATGGTTCAGAAAACCCGGGTCCTAAACGGCCGACGCAGGAGGCCGGGCTTTTCAAGAATGATGTGAAACAAATGCATACTTTTTCACCGCCTTTATTGAGAGAAATTAGAAATTGAAGATTTCA
>JAQUZN010000119.1 GCA_028691315.1 Candidatus Izemoplasmatales bacterium
TCACGAGTTCCCAACTTATATGATTTCACAGTTCCACCATTAGGCATTTCACGTTCTGTTACCTTGTTAATATACCCACGAATTAAATTTTTTCCAGTAATAAAAATCATTTTGTTTTCTCCCTTAATTTTATTGTTTTATTTATTTTTATCTTGTTTAATAGCAAGCTAAAAATTGTAATATCAGTCATTTTCGGCGCATAAAACATTTATTTTATCATACGTTTTTACTACTTATAGTTAACATTTTTAATATAAATAATACTTGTGGTAGCGGTGGGGAGCTTCGAACTCCCAATGTTTCTGATGTGTCGGATTTTGAGTCCGATATGTCTCGCCAATTGCATCACACCGCCATATAAAAACATTTCCATTATTATCAGCTCGGAGGCCAACTATGTGTCATAGATAGAAACACAAACCTTTATTCCGAGATTTCATATAGTTTATCGTTTACCATTTACTGATTAAGTTTTAACAGTTTATGCTTTACTAGATAAATTTTACCTGTTACACGTTACTGTTTAAACTTTTCTTCAAGCTACAAATCTAATTCTGTAATAATATTTGCATTAATAGTTTTCAATACTATTATTGTAAATAATCAACACACAACCAAATGTATGGTAATCTTGAAGGTGGATGTATTTCGTTCTCTTCGTTAATCCACCAAACTTAGAAGACACATCAGTACATAGTTTTCGATAGCAATGGAAATATTAATTAATATTCTACTTCAACAATTGTAGTTGCGTTTGATACAGAAATTGCACTATCAACTTCCGACTCAAACTTACTAACAAATTCTTCAAGAGTCTTCATTTCTTCCAAGCAATTAATTCCTTCTACGTAATCAAGCGAATTTTGCTTTACATACACATCATATGCTGTTTGTGCATCAGAAGAAGATGACTTATCCTTTGTTCCGAAAAGCTGAACAACATATTGTTCTGCCCTCTTAACAACATCTTGTTCTGTTACAAGAATATTATTTTTACATTGTTCATATTGCCTTGCAATCCTAGCTAAAACGGCCTTTGAATATTCGATACCAGAACGCTTCATTTCAATTGCCTGTGCGAGTGTATATTCTACACCATTGACAGTAATTTTAGTGGTTGCGTTTGCGTTGGAAAGTGCTGTCTTAATCGCATTCCTGCGCTTAATAAGATCCGTAACACTCTGATATGATTCTTGCATATTTGCCTTGTGTTCATCAATGGTAAGACCGTTTACCTTAGTATTAGAGTGTTTGTTAGTTCCACAAACAACCAGAGAATTAATCTTTTCAGCAATCCTCTTGTCCAATACTTTCAATTCCGAAAGAGCCTTGTGCGCTGTCATAGTTTCCTTGTTCATTTCTTTTACTCCTTAAACTTTAATTATTATTTTGGTCTTTCAACCAGCCTTAGTATATCACAAACCGGATTATTTGTCAAGCATTTTTTCAAACTTTCTGTGATAAAATACTCATTCTATCATACTTTTGTCGTGGAGCGAAGCTTCTCACTTCTGCACAGTTTCCATGGGTTGCGCTGTTACATTTCTGCCATTCGTCCCATTTGCGGAAATCGGTATTGTCTTAGCCCGTCTTTATCTTTGACCACCCACAACTTTTATTTACAGTTCAATCTTCTTGTTTTCAAACTTTTTATATGCGTCAAAATAAATTTCGTTCTTATCACCATTATAAGTAATTTCGTAATACATTCCATCAAGACGAACTGTAGATGCTAACGCCTTATTGTTTTGTAAAGTCTTACACGACCAAACAATATAAACATCGTCTGGAACCATTGCATAATTGTCGTCTGATACGTCTGAATGTTCTGTGGTATAATTTGCCACCAAACGCCTTACCTTATCTAAAAATTCTTGATTTGTCATACTACGTGTGTCCCTTCTACTCCACGATTTTCACGACCTTGCGTTCTCTTTCGTAACCACATCAACGCTTCTTCCAGCTTTGTAAGCGCAAGTGCATTTTCACGACAATTAAACTCACTATTTTGAAAACCTTCAAGCCTACGAATAATCATAGCAATTAAATCTTCGTTCATAACTCCGTTTACACCATGTTCTTTAATAGCACCTTCTTGAAAACTAATTTTCCCAAGAATTCTATCCGATCTTTCTTGACAATCATAATTCGTCTTTACAACAAAATGGTGTGGAGCATTAAAATTATAATCATCTTCGTGTTCAATACAAGTATATTTTTGTGTAATCAAATCGCTTTTTAAAATCATTTTATTCTTCGTCCTCATTTTCTAAATCATTGTAGTTTACATACTTGATTTCTTCTACTTCACCTAAAGCAATACTTACCTTTTCTACAAGTTCTCTTGCTTTCATAATTTCTGGGTCTCTTAGTGCTTTCACCATCAACATTCCGCCAGCAGTGTCCAACGCAGAAATCATTTCTTCTTGTGTCATCTGTAATTCTTCAAACATTTTTTATTTTCCTTTCGTTATGCGGTTTCAATTACATTACAAACGCCTTTAATGATTTTGTCATATAATTTATATACAAAATCTTCTAGTACCATTATTTCTTTTTCTCCGTCACTAATTACCACTTCATCAAAAGAACAAATTGTTCCATTTTCATACAAAATTTCTTTAGAAAAATCGTATAATAAGTCATTTTTGTCCCAACCTTCTTCTAATTCGAAAAAGTTGATGAGTTCTTGGCAAACTTTCTTCATAATTTTACCTCAATCTATGATAAAATATTTCATTTATCCTAGTTTCTTAATGTCACTAACAACCTTTTTTCGATCTTCTAATTGAAGTTCTTCTGGTTTACCACTTTCAACATACTTTTTAATAATATTAACGGCAACAGTTTGCCTTTCTTTCTTTTCTGCTGGTGTAGTTGCCTTTGCGATATATTCCACACAAGCATCATACGCTTCGTTTACTTCTTTTTCTTCACCTTTTTTAGTAGGCTTAGTAGGTTTAGAATCATCAGCCGCTGTATTCCCATCATCGTCAACCTCACCCATAACTCCTGCGATAGCGTTTAATGAAAACCTACGAAGATAAGTAATCGCAGAACCCATTCCCTGAATATCTAACTTAGTCGGCTTATTCTTTAATGCAGGAAATGAAATCCAAGCACCGTCTTTGTGTGTCATAAGGGTATTAACCAAACAGTTTGTATTATCAAACGTTGGAATTTGAATAATTGTCAAGCCATATTTAGATAATACTGGACGAATTGCATTTAATACTTCATTCAATGGCGCGTACTTTGCCTTAAAAAATGTGTTCACAACTGTATTTTCTGGATTTTCTACTTCCCCGAAATATTTCGATAAATCTGTAAATAGCTTAATTCGTTGTTCGTCCGTACCAAAAATTTCAATGTCGGTTTTTTCTGTTTCTATAACTTTGTAATCACTTTCGTAATTAGAATCAAAGTCACTGGAAGGCCAAGTTGTAGTAGAAGTCATTGTTACACTTTTTCCATCATCATCTTCTGATTGCACCATATTTTCCTTTTCTTCTGCCATATAAATTACTCCTTTTATACTGTATGCCATTCTGGCTTCTTTAATTGTATCACACTTTATTTTGTTTGTCAAGTACTAAATAAAGCCTTTATCAGTTGCTTTTTCTACTAGATATTGATATAGTTCTTCTGAATTACTCGCTGGTACAAAATTACCATCTTCGTCTATTGGAGTCAAGCGTCTGTCAGTTCCATATTCTTTTCCATAATTCAAATCAAATATAAAATAAGTAATCCACCCCCTTTCTTCGTCGTGCATTGTTTCGGTTAATACTTCAAGTAACAAAACGAAAACATCACCATACGAAAAAAGCATATCTTTAACTGCATTTTCTTCAAATACCAAATTAACCTGATCTTCTACTCGTTGTAAAACTTCCATCCTAGCTAATGTATCACAAAATAATTTTTTAGAAATCATTTATTGTTGTTCCCTTTCTCTTTTGGGCATTCTCTTTCCCAAGACTTAATTATACTACTGTCAAATTCACATTCTAATTTAGATGTAAAATGTTTAACCCCAAATTCGTCTTTCTTATATTTTATAGTTCTATCCAAACACCTAAAATATGGACACTTTGGATTACAAGCCATACGTTCACATCCAATCAGCTAAAATATTTATAAAGTTCTTCCCAATTTTTAATCCTGTCGCCACGCCAATTTTCGTTCCAATCTGTGTTCGCTACGCTTTCAAAAAGAACTTTCTTTTTTGCATTAGACGACATTAGATTTTTTTCTACGTCATCTATAAATATTCCACCTTGCATATTGATAAAAGACTTGTCCATCGGAAGTTTATTCTTTTTATTAGAAGCGATTAAAATTGTTTTCGATACAAACGGAAAATGACTTTTTATGTACTTACTTTTTTTTGCGCAATTTTCGTATGTTCCTATACTTATAATGGTAGTTGGAATATTATAGGTATAAAAAAGACTTTCTAAAACCTCTTTTGCAAACGGCTTTACCCTTAGATTCTTAAAAAATTGTTCACAAGAAAATATGTCTAAAAGTTCCCCCTCTAATAGTTCTGGACATTGGTCTCTACAATCCCACGCCTTTATTTTTTTCCAGTCCACATCTTTTGTATACCTAGTATTATAAACATCAGAAAAAGATTTTAGACTTTCAGTAAGAGTGTCGTCAAAGTCAACAAATATTTCCTTAAATTTCTTCATAATTCACTTCCAGCCAATGTAAAAAATCTTTACATTCTTCAAATAATTCTTGCCTAGTTCCATTATTGTCTAAAACATAATCATATTTGTAGTTTTCTACTTCACCATCGGCATGATTTGTTTTAATTTTTGCTATATTACTATTTCTAACCAGCAAGGTTCTTGCGTTAAGCTCCTGCTTTAACTTATCAATTTCGTTTGGTTCTCGGCAATGTATGAATATAATCTTGTTGTTTAGAACTTTGACAATTTCACAAACCTTTTTGAATGGAATATTATCATAAGCAATCATTGCATCTTTTAGATCACTTAGAAATTTTCTGGATTTTTCGTTTTTCTCTTTCTTCCATCCACACAAAATTGCTATTTGTTTTACAAAGTCTATTGTGGATATATTAAAAACGTTGTCTTTTATAATGGAACATTGGTTTACGACTTCATCTTTTCCGCAACCGCCAATTCCATTTATAATTACATATTTATTCATTCACCATGTCTCCCAATTATGACCGTTTTCAGTAGTATAAAATATAGTTTTTATACCCCTGTCTTTAATTGCTTTTG
>JAQUZN010000120.1 GCA_028691315.1 Candidatus Izemoplasmatales bacterium
ACAATGTCATAGCTTAGCGAATATTTGTTATCATGATTTGTTAAGCGAAAACTTGCGCCTTCATAAATATGAAGTGGTAATTCAAATAGATATCCAATGAGAGGTGTAAGCATTTGATATTTATTACAGGATTTCATGAAGCCTACTGCTTTTTTCTCTTTACTCCATTTATAGACGACTTTGTCGTTTTCATCAAGGATTAATATTACAAGTTGACTCCTTGATTGATCTTGGATGACAAAACTCTTCAAGAGAACAAGTTCGGGAAGATTTTTAGCATAATATTCAAAGTACTTAGATACTTTTCTTCTGCCTTTTGCCTTTAAAGATTTATAAGTGTTTGTTTGGTCATTTACAAGGTAAGTAATGATGTTTTCATTTAACAAATTTCCATCGTATTTTTTAGAAATTGTTTTATCCATGCGTTTATAGAAATTTTTAAGTCTGGATTGGTATTTTCCTTTGTTAATGACGACAGCCATTATAAAAATTAAGAGGATTCCAGCTCCTGCGAAAATCGCTATTTGTGACCAATTAAGATCATTTAGTGAACCAGTTATTAACATACTTCTCACCTCAACTGACAATTACTCATATATTACCATATTCTCAAAAGAAATAAAATAATTTTCCAAAAAAAATTAGTTTACTTTTATTTCTAAATTGTGTATAATAACAAGTGCAAATAGAAAAGGGGTGAAAGCATATGGCAAAAACAGTAGTAAGAGAAAACGAAACGATCGAAGACGCATTACGTCGTTTTAAACGTGATGTTTCGCGTGCTGGAACACTTGCTGAAGCCCGGAAACGTGAGTACTATTTAAAACCAAGTGTATCAAAGAAAATGAAACAACGCGCAAATCAAACACGTAAAGGTTAATACAAAAGCACTTCAACATTGTTGAAGTGCTTTTTTTCCCAAATACTCGCAAAAAATCTCGAAATATGGTATAATATGGCTATCTTAAGGAGTGATGTCTGAAGAATGGTTGACTTAGCAAAATTGGATCTTAATATCGCTAGCGTTTCCGAAATGGTGACGCTTTTTGGCACGAATGATAAATATATCAAAATTTTACAAAGGTTATATGGTGTTGAGCTCTATGCAAGTAGTACTCAACTATTGATTGATTCTGATGATCCTAAGGTCATTGAGTCAATTAAAGTCATTTTTGAAATTTTAATGGTTCTATTAAGAAAGAATATCTTTTTTAATGAACGAGATCTTATTTATATATTTCATATTCATACACAGGTTCCTAAAGATGACATCTTAGATTTGTTTCTAAACCGAAAAGAAGTCATTAAAACGTTTCTTGGTAAACCAGTTTACCCGAAGACTTTAAATCAAAATAAATATTTAGAGGCTATCGAAAAGAATACATTGACCTTTGGGATTGGTCCTGCCGGAACAGGTAAAACTTATTTAGCTGTACTCGTTGCTATAAAGAAATTAAAAGAATCATTAATTAAAAAAATTGTGCTCACTAGACCCGCTGTTGAGGCGGGAGAAAATCTTGGATTCTTGCCAGGAGATTTAAAAGAAAAAGTGGACCCATACCTAAGACCGCTATATGATGCAATGTATGAAATATTAGGTGTTAAACAAACGGAAGACTTAATTGAAAAAGGGGTCATTGAAATCGCCCCACTTGCCTATATGCGAGGAAGAACACTTGAAAACGCTTTTGTCATTTTAGATGAGGCTCAAAACACAACCATCAATCAAATGAAACTTTTCTTAACTCGTTTAGGTTTTGGATCAAAAATGATTGTTACTGGTGATATCACACAAAGTGATTTGCCACCAAGAATAGAATCAGGTCTTGTAAAAGCATCCCAAATTTTAACAAACGTAAATGATATAGAAATTCTATTTTTTGACCAAATTGATGTCGTTAGACATCCACTCGTTCAAACAATTATCCAGAGGTTCGAAGATGCTAAAAATTAATGTTTTTAATCAATACAATGATGAAGATTCTTATAAACAAGTAATCACAAAAGTGATGAAACAAGCTTACAAAACATTGAAAATGAAGAAATCCTCTATTATCAATGTAATCTTAATTACCAATGAAGCTATCCATTTGATGAATCTACAATATCGCTCTATGGATAGACCAACAGATGTTTTAAGTTTCGAAAATAACGAAGATGATCTTGAACTTGGAGATGTTTTTATATCCATTGATAAAGTAACCGAGCAAGCGAACATATATGAACACTCTTTTGAACGCGAACTGGCTTTTTTATCATGTCATGGTTTTTTACACTGTGTTGGTTACGATCATCAGTCAATAGAACAAGAAAAAGAGATGTTTGCTTTACAGGATGAGATTCTGGACCAAACAGCTTTTACGAGGTAGATATGGAAAAAATTATTTTATTAGCGAAAGAAAATATTAAAAATGCTTATACACCTTATTCAAAGTTTCAAGTATCAGCAGTGTTAGAACTGAAAAATGGAAAGTTCTATAAAGGCGTGAATGTTGAAAATGCAGCCTATGGGCTTTCAAATTGTGCTGAACGAAGTGCGATTTTTGCCGCATACTCTGATGGAGTGAAAAAAGAAGACATCAAAAAAATCGTGATTTATACTGACCATGATTATTTTGTATCTCCATGTGGTAGTTGTAGACAAGTCATGAGAGAACTCATGGAAGAGGATGCTGAAGTATTACTTATCAATAACAAGGATGAAGTGAAAACTTTTAAAAACATTGATTTGTTGCCATTTGGATTCACCAAAGAGGATCTATAATGTTTAAATCAGGATTTATTGCAATCATTGGTGAACCCAATGTTGGAAAATCAACATTACTAAATCAATTGATGCAGCGTAAAGTTGCGATTGTTTCAGATAAACCTCAAACGACAAGAAATGTCTTTTCAGGTATATATAATGATGAAGATTCTCAAATGATTTTTATGGATACACCAGGAATTCATAAAGCCAAAACAAAACTTGGCGACTATATGACTAGGTCTGCTTTAAATACGATTAAAGCAGTCGATCTAGTGCTTTTTCTTGTAAATGCTTATGATGATGTGAAAGATAGAAATATGGCGATTTTACAACAATTAAAAGGAATTGAAACACCAGTTTTTTTAGTTGCCAATAAGATTGATGCGATTAAAGACTTTCGAAGATTAAAAGAAGCTCTTGACCCATATAAAGAACAATTTGATTTTAAAGGCGTCTTTGGCATTTCTGCATTAAGAGGAGATAATGTCAATCATCTACTAGAGGATATCAAAGCGGAACTTTCTGAAGGACCACAGTTTTATATGGATGGTGAAATTTCAGATCGACCAGATACATTCTTATTTCAAGAATTTATTCGTGAGAAGATTCTTGAACTGACCAAAGAAGAAGTTCCACATTCGGTTATGGTTATGATTGACCAAGTGAAACACAAGAAAAAGCTGACTGAAATAATTGCCTCAATTATTGTCGAAAGAAATTCTCAAAAAGGAATTATTATTGGTAAAGGCGGTTCAATGTTAAAAGAGATTGGCACTTTAGCAAGAGCAGATATTGAAAATCTTTTAGGAAGACAAGTCTTCTTAGAACTATTTGTAAAAGTCGAAGCTGACTGGCGAAACCGCGAATACTATTTGAAAGATTACGGGTATAAAGCTGAAAAAGAATGAAATGAGGTGAAATTTTGGACGTATACGAAGGAATTATCATCAAACACATTGACTATAAGGAATCTAGTCAAATCATCTATGTATACACTCAAACTGGACTTTTCTCATTTTTACTTCGCGGCGCGAATAAAATGAATAGCCCGTTCCTTGGCAGTAAGAATACGTTATCTTATGTGAAAATATATGCTTCTGGAAAATCACTTAAAAATGTTAAAGAAATGGAAATAATCAAAAGTTATCCTAACATCAAATTGCATTTGAATAAATACACTTATGTGTTACATATGCTAGAGCTTATCTATCACTTTGCTGATGGAGAGTTAAATCACGATAAAAGTTATCCGTTTTTAATTAAAATTTTAGACAAAGTTGAACTTGAAGCAGAATACGTACCTTACATCAATATGTTTGAAGCGAAACTTTTATATCTTTTGGGTGTCAACCCACTTTTTCATGAATGTGTGATATGCAAAGACACGCATGACTTAACTTTTTCTATTGAAGAAGGTGGAATGACTTGTGTAGATCATACCTTAAAAAAACAGCCATACTCTGAAGAGTGTATCCAGTTGTTCGAATTCTTATATTACTATGATTTGCAAAATCCATCATCTATTGAAACGGAAACAAAAACGATTATGGAACTAAGGCATTTACTTGACGAATATTACATGTATCACCTAAACATAAAGACAAAATCTAGAACAGTGCTCGAAGGATTTATTGGATATTAACCCTTGTAGCATTGTTTTTTGTTAATTTTTCATGTGTTTATATATATAATATATATAATTTCGCCTTGACTTTCTAATGAATAGATTTATAATTATAATGAGATATTATGCCTAAATGGAGAGGATGATTGACTTGAATAATACCTTAGAACAACTTGTCAACTACGCAAAACAATACGGTTTCATCTACCAAGGATCTGAAATATATGGTGGACTTGCTAACACTTGGGATTACGGTCCATTAGGTGTTTTGTTAAAAAACAACATAAAGAATGCATGGTGGGATTCATTCGTAAAGAAGAATCCTTACAATGTTGGACTTGATTCAGCAATCTTATTAAACCCTGAAACTTGGGTAGCTTCTGGACATGTAGGAGGATTTCAAGATCCACTCATGGATTGCAAATCATGTAAGTCTAGACATAGAGCTGATAAACTAATTGAATCGTTCTCAAAAGGGACAGTTGATGCTGATGGTTGGCCTAAACAAAAGATGTATGACTACATTGTTGAAAACAAGATTAAATGCCCAGTATGCGGTAGTGTCAATTACACGGAGATTCGCGAATTCAACTTGATGTTTAAAACAAGTCAAGGTGTAGTAGAAGAAGCCAAAAATCAAATATACCTTCGACCTGAAACGGCACAAGGTATCTTTTTAAATTTCAAGAATGTCCAAAGAACAACAAGAAGAAGAATACCGTTTGGTATCGGCCAAATTGGTAAAAGTTTCCGAAATGAAATTACTCCTGGTAACTTTAACTTCCGTACAAGAGAGTTTGAACAAATGGAACTTGAATTTTTTTGCAAGCCTGGAACAGAAATGGAATGGTTTGTCTACTGGAAGGCTTT
>JAQUZN010000001.1 GCA_028691315.1 Candidatus Izemoplasmatales bacterium
GTTGCAGCAAGAACACCATACGTGTTAGCGGCTAAAATGATTCATGGTGAAAATACGGAAATGCATACGGATTATATCTATCCGGAAGTTCCGTATGAAAAGATCTTAAAAGAGTTTAAACTTCCGATTCCAAAGAAGGTTTATCCGACTCTTGAAGATATGAATACTGGTGTTTAATCGGTATCATGGAGTAATTATCCACTCGTGATACACTCCTCATTCCCCCTCATGGTTTCCCATTCCATGAGGGGTTTTTAATAATGCTTTGTGATTTATTTTTTGCTTGTATATTATAGATAAGAGAGAAAACTAAATAGGAGGAAAATTATGAATTCATATGATGATGGTATTTGGTATCATATACCAGGGTTTAATGGATACCAAATCAACAAAGAAGGCGTTGTACGTTCTATGAAGATGATGTGGGCTAATCCAGGTCATCTATTAAAAAGAACGAGTAATGGAAATGCTTATGTTTTAACCAATGATTCTAATGTGAGAAAAACAGTAAGAATAAAAACTCTATTAGATCTAACATTTAAAGATCAAAAGCCTATTGCTTGTCTTGATGATGAAGTATATCTCGGGGGAAGAAACAAAGTATTTAATACAAAAACGATGGAGATAAAACCAAAGACAGTGAAACTTAGTATTATGAATAACGTTGTCAAAGAGGAGTCAAAGAAGTATGAGCCGATCCGTTTTTATGATTAAGACAACTTAATAGTAAGAGACTAAGGAGGTTTAGTATTTCATGGAAACAATAGAAAAACAAAATATAGTTGAGCAATATAAAAGACACATGGCTATCTATTCCATTGAAGTTAGTAGAAGACGAATGGTGGTTGATTGGAGAGATGGTCTGTTGTTATCACAACGAAGAGTTCTCTTTGCAATGTTAGAAGATCATTGCGATAAGAAATTTATAAAGACGCAAAAAGTAATAGGTACAACAATGGGAGATTATCATCCACATGGCGATGCTTCTTTAAATGGTACGATTACTAATATGACGAACTGGTGGTCTTTTAAAGAACCATTGATCACAAATAAATCAAACTTTGGTTCTATGCAAGGAGATGGTCCAGCAGCACCTCGATATACAGAGATTAAATTGTCTGAATATTCAATGGAGTGTATACTCTCTGAGATGATGGATAATCGGTCGGTTGTTGATTGGGTGCCAACCTATAATAATACAGGTATGGAACCGGAATATTTACCAGCAAGAATTCCAAATCTTTTAATTAATGGTACTTTTAATATCGCAGTTGGTTTTGTAACAGGTGTTCCAAAGCATAGCATCAATGATGTAATTGATGCTACTATTAATTTGATAAATAATCCTGCGGCTCCTGTAGTATTGATACCAGACCAATGTATGGCGTGTGATATCATAGAATCGAACTGGAAAGCGATTTCGAACAAAGGGAAGGGAAAGTTCAGAATTCGTGCGAGAATTGATATCGAGACTTATAATGACCTCTATCAACTGGTGATCAAGTCAACTCCTGATATGGTTTATTTCGATAAAGGAAAAGCTGAGAATGGTGGAGAAAAATATAAGATTATCGAAATGGTAAAATCCGGAAAGATTCCTCAGATTATGGATATTGTCGATCATTCAAAAGAGAATGATATGAGAATCATCATCAAATTGAGAAAAGGGTCTGATCCTAATTATGTAAAAGAGATCCTATATAAGCATACGCAACTAGAAACTACATTTGGTATTAACTTTGAAGTGCTGAATGGAATTGAACTGATTAAGATGTCTTATAAAGGATATTTAGAAGCATTCATTGCTCAAAGATTAGATACAAAATTTCGATCTTATGCAATCAAGTTACAGAATACGAGAACAAAGTATCATGAGAAAGATGCATATGTGAAAGTTCTTGAGAGTGGCGAGATTGATAATATCATTCAGATGATCCGTAAAAGAAAAACCATTGATGATAATGATCTTATGGAATACTTGATCAAGAAGTTGAATATCACCAATATTCAAGCAAAATTTATTATCAATGTCAATCTTAAGAATCTTTCTGAGGCTTATCTTGATAAGTATAAGAGAGAATATCAAGAGTTAAAATTAATAGAAGCTGATTGTTTAAAGAAGATTACCGATGAATCTTTATTAAAGAAAGAGATCGTTGACGAATTGTTATATTTCAAACAGAAATACGGAAAGCCGAGAAAATGTCGAATCATTAAGCAATCAGAAGCTAATGGTATTCCAGAGGGAAGATTTAAGGTTATTATCACAGAAGGCAATTATGTCAAGAAGATTAATGAGAATGATCCTGCAAACACTTATCGAGGAGATGCTCCAAAGCATGTATTAAAAGTAGATAACACAGAGAGCATTCTCTTATTCTCCGATAAGGGTAGAGTATTTAACCTGCCAGTTCACAAGATACCAGTGACTGATAATAACTCTATTGGAGTTGATATTCGTATCTTGGTTAAAGGATTGACAAGCGATATTGTTAAGATCATCTATACCCCTGAGCTTATTCAGTTCACAAAGACTAAGAAGCATAAATTCTTCTTAACGGTAGTTACAAAAGGTAATTATATCAAGAAAATGGATTTAGAAGATTTTATGAATATTGCGCAATCTGGATTGCTATACACGAAATTAAATGGTGAAGATATTGTGAAAGAAGTTCAGATAGTTCCATATGATGCTGATATCATTATCTATTCTGATAGAAAAGCATTAAGAATTGGAATGGATAATGTACCGCATCTTAAAAGATCTACTCTTGGCAATCAGGCAATGAACTCCAAAGAACCAATTGATGGATTTACGCAGTTATCAAACACGGTAGCGCCATATATAGTCGCAATTACTGATAGTGGCAAAATTAATAAGATTCCAGCAGAAGCATTACCTAAATCTGAAAGAAACAAAGCGGGATGTAATGTTATTAAGTTAGGCAGAGGAGATAAGATCTTTGCTGTCCATGTGCTACATGATAATCATATCATCAAAGTAAAATGTGCAAAAGATGTGCAACAAATTAAAGTTTCTGATATTCCGATTGGTTCTTCGATATCTAATGGAGTTAAGATGATCAATACAAAAACAAATGCCATCGTTAGAGATGAAATTATGGAGGGATAATAATGAAAGATTCTTCAACAATAAAAACTTATATGGAAAGAATGGATACGGAGAGATATGAGATTGTCATTGGAGTAGTTCCAGGATATCATCATAATAATGAAGAAGAACAAGTTCTTACATTGAAAGAAGTATCGGAAATATTTCAAGAAGTGACAGAAACTATCGAGCCTAAAGTATCTGGTGTAGCGAATCAGGTAAATGTAGTATATTCCACTAATTTTGGGTGTCCTGTTGGTGGAGAGGTTTGTTATCAGATCTCTTGCACTAGGAACCCAAAATTCTGTGAAAGTAGTGATTCGTACTATTGCGCTGTTATGGAGGTAGTTATTCAACTTAAAGAGCTTTTTAAGCAATCGACGGTGAGTGTAAGCAAAACAAAAGTCGAATATCATTACATTGCTGATACAGTAGTTAAAACAAAGGTATCTAATACAATGGAGATCCCTTATGATGAAGATATTTTATCATAACTATTAAAGTAGACACTACACCTTAAGTAAATGGGTGTAGTGTTTTATTTTTTGTTATTATTGATTATCCGCAACATTACAGTAATGAATGATGTGAGGTGACATTATGAAAACAACTAATGCAATTGTAAGAGAAGTCTATCCTATTATTGAGAAAGCTATCTCTAAGAATATCAATGCATATAAAAGAAATTTACAAGTATTTTTTCAAAAAAGATCTAAGAGCATCTATGATGTTGCTCCTTATGATCGTATCGTTTTTGGAGAGAATGACGCCAATGATTTTTTTCGATCATTGCAAATTAATAAAAGAGATATCTTAAAAGGTATTCAAAATACTTATTATTGGAGAATATCGAGTTTTAACCCAAGAGCTGCTAAAGATGAATTTACCATAGCAGTATTGATGGTAATTCGTTATTTTATCATAAAAAATGATATGAAGAATGCTGAGCTATCTTCTATCTATTTATCATTCTCTGGTAAATTTTATCCATCCATCCACTCGGGAAAATGGAGAGTAGCTCCACCATCCGAAAATCGACATGTGATGGATTATGTAATCAATAATATGCTTACTAATAAATTTGATTTAAAACGAGAAGGAAGTGTTTTTGGAGCTATTCGAAGTTTATGTGTCACTTGGTTAGATTCTTATATCGATATCTTTAAATCCGATTTAGATGATGAAGAAGTGAAAGATCTTATACAACAGCTTCATGGTCGCATTAAATCTTTTCTTGGTAATATTGCGACATTATTCTATGATGCATATGAAAAAGGAAATTATTTATCTTATGATTCGGATGCTGATAATGAGAATAGTTTCCGCATGGCTGATACCAATTCTTTGCAGATAGAACGATATGTTGAAAATACGATGAATTTTATTAATACAAATACTGTTGATTATACATTGTGTAAAATGGCAAGCGATACCAACGTAAAAGTTGATGAAGTAAAATCTATTATTGAAGGGATTCAAAATGAAAATAGTAATATTCCATTAGTTAAAGAATTACTGCGTATACTTGTTAGTGAGTATGTAGCATCTACAGGAGATAAAGAGATTGTTTCTTATAAATTTGTGACTTGGGCGATATCAGCAAAACCCAATTCAAAAAACAAAAATATTATCAGACAAAAAGAAATTATCGAACACTGGCTGGATGAAACATCACCGCAGTATCGAAAGAGAAAATCGAGAGCGGCTACAAAATCATCTTATTATAAATCGGTATTGTTCTATTATGTATTAGCGATCAATAAGGCAAACAAATAGGAGGTTATAAAAAATGCTTAGAAAGAAAATCGTAATTCATTTAAGCCCACTGGGAACAGAGAGTGTTAGTATTGATGAATATATGAGAGGAAAAAATGAAGATCAAACCCCTCATTTTTTAATTGGTAGACATGAATCTCATCTTACTTCATATTCTGATATTAATTGGTTTAATAGGAATCCTTTTAATCGGTTTTGTGGCGTTGGATTCTTAGGAACTTATGATATGCAGAGTATTCATATCGTTGTTTGTTTACCGCAAACAAAGGCTGATGATATTAATGATGTTGAGATCGATGACAGTAATAATTATTTTGAATTGGTAAGAGAAATGGTTATTATGTGTGCAAGTGATATCATGGATAAATATCCTGATATATTGGTGAATGATATTATATCTCATGAAGAAGCTTATCAGGCAGGTATGGCAACAAGAACGTTTAGTATCGAACATTGGTGGAATAAGTATTATGGTTTTTATAGTATGGATTTCCTTCGTTCTGATATTGAACATTATAGAAAATACAGAACTTTAATTACCGATTATCAGAAATATGGAGATGGAGAAATTTCAAAAATTAAGAATAGGGAAGTTTCAACATTAGCAGACATAGAGAAAGATATCTATCGTGTAGTGCTGGATAATTCATACTTATATCTAGATATGGTTGAACGAGCACATAATATCGGATGTAATCCAGTTCCATATAAATTAATTGATGATAATAAAATAGTGATTCAATTTAGCGATCATTATACAGAAGCTGGAGCAATAGCGATGGCTGAAAATTTAAATAGATTTGGTTATGGAGATGTAAGAATCACAAAGAGTAAGGTTGAATGGTCAGAAGAGATTGACCATGAAAAAAGATTAAATGAGAAAACGCCAATAGTAGAAAGTTAATTTTTACATAGAAAACTATATAATATAAATGCCTTATAATAGTTCTTATTCTCCTACATTTTTATTTGTATATAAAAGATGCCCCATATAGGTTGATTCCTATATGGGGTTTTCTATTTACATAAATTCGTATAAATCGTAATAGTCTTCTGGTAAATTAAATAAACCGGCGTTCTCTTTAAACATCTTATCGAACTGTTGATCCCTGTCTTTCATGGATGTCATCTTTTCTTCTTCATCATTTGTGAATTTTTGTTCATCCATCATGGCCGCCATCCACACTCTTTTATAAGCTTCTGGATTTGCTTCTTTGATTTTAGCCGCTTTTTTAAAACTATCTTTCATTTCCTTCATTTCTTTTAAAGTTGCTTCAATTTCTTTTTTCATCTTGGGATTGATATTATTTTTTGCAAGTTCTTTCTTAAGATCCTGTTCGATTTTATTAACACGATTCGCGTGCATAGGATGCACATCAATATTATTAATCAATTCATAATGAGGAACTTTAACCAATTCACCAAGAAGTAAATTGATAGGATTTGCTTTTGATATTAAATCAACAGCTTTACCAAACTTACTCTTATCTCCATCGCCGAATCCCATTTTTTCTAAGCAAGTACTTAACTCCTTACCCAATCCATAAGAAGCCGCAAAGTTGTCTGAAAAATATTCCATTGAGCGATCTAAAGCTGTATTTTTATGAACGTTTTTAACATAGTCTTTCTTTTGTTTGTCATTCAAGAAAGACCACCCAGAGATAAAGAGATCAAATGCTTTAGAGATATTATGAAGTCCAAAGATCTTAGACAATGTGTCTACTCCTTTACCTAAGATGACATTGATTCTTGTAAAGCTAGATCCCACAATATCATTTAACCTTCCAATTGGACTCTTCTTAATCATTCGATCAATTGTTATTTTAAAATGTTTATAATCATTTCGATTGGTGAGAATACTCATCATCGTTTGTACTGCGGCTGGTATATTGAAACTACAAAGTTGAACAATTGCAAGTAGAATTGTCTGAATGACAGACATATCTCTTCGAGATGCAACTAATGGTGCCATCTCTGTTTGAAGCACAACAAAACTATGACCAATCTCATGTAAGATAACTGCTAATATTTCTCGATCTGTAAAGTCTGAATTAAGAATGATATTCGAAGTATATGAGATTGATGTTACATAGTTAAGTTCTTTATCAAAATAGAAACCTTTACTATTAGAGTGGATATGCTTCTCTGGATCACCAATTCCATAATTATAACATACAGGGTATGTAAAAGCATTCATAAAGTTCTTATTAATGATATTGAAGTCTACTGCTCCAAATCCAAACATTTCTTCCAATTTATTACTCATTTTCAACAAATTTTTATCTGTATTAGAACCAGCAAACACATAACTGAATGTTTTCTTTTTGATATATGGTGCACGGAAATCATGGATAATCTCTAATAATTCTTTAATGTCATCTGTCTCACCAAAATAAACCTCATTTAAAATTTTATTATTATTTGCTCCGATAAATTCCATCTATAGTCTCCTTCTGTCATAATATTACTATAATGTGATGATAAATTACCACGATTATTACATAATGATAATACATATTACATATCAGGAGGATAGAAGTAAATGTTAAAGATTGAAAAAGTAAAAAATTTAGAATTTAATGATTTAGTGGCACCATCAGGCTGTATGGAGAGCAGTAAAATCTCAATAACTCCAATGATTCCCATTGTAGCTCAGTTTGAAAAAATATCAAAAGATCAGTGGATTTCAGATACAGGAAGAGATGTAAAAATACTAGAGGGAATAAAGAAACCAAAGAGAGCGACTACTGGTAGTGCGGGCTATGATTTCTTTGCGCCTTTCCATATTGAACTTGCACCTGGAGAATCATTAGTAATACCTACAGGTATTAGAGCAAAAATTAATGATGGTTGGGTGTTAATGGAATTTCCAAGATCCGGTCTTGGTTTCAAATTCCATATGACATTAGCTAACACAGTTGGTATCATAGATAGCGACTATTATTATGCAGAAAATGAAGGTCATATCTTTATGAAGATTATTAATAATCATGATGATTATTTGATCATTGAAGAAGGCGATGCTTTCTGTCAAGGAATCTTTATACCGTTTGGTATTACATCAGATGATTATGAGGATGAAAAAGAAATAAGAAAAGGTGGATTTGGCAGTACAACGAAAAAACAATAATTAATATAAGCGATATGGGATTTACTCATATCGCTATCTTTTTTGTGTATATTGCTCAATCCACAACATTAAAGTAATTAGAAACAAGGAGGATGAGCAATATGCTTTTAAATAATAAGAGTAAATTATGTTATCGTATTGAGTTAGATTTAACATTTGATGACGATTCAAATAAGAAAGCTACAATTAATGTAGATGACACCATTCATATTTCTTTTAGGAAGAATGGTGTGAAATTAGTAAGACAAGGAAAAGTTCGTAATATATATCCTAGCAGAATCACAGAAAGTAAACTTTATGGTACGAATAAATTATCTGCTATTATTGAATTAGATTGTTCAAAAGATTATCAGAAAGAATTGCATAAAATAGATATTGATGATATTTTAGATTTTCTTCCATTAGAAGTTGATGAAGAAGATCCAGAGATTATCGGGTAAGGGGTGTTTAAACATGGCAAAAATCACAATAACGAAAAAACAAAGAGAAGACGTAGAATCCTTAGTCATTAAGTTTTTTGACGTCCTAGACAAATCCCACACTAACTCAGACTACTATAAAAAGGTATTTGCAGAACTCGATGATAACCAATTCATTAAGATGATGGAACAAAAATTTCCATTTCGATTCCATTATCGACCATCCGTAGTAGAACCGACTATGAAACAAGCGGAAGATGCTTTAAAAGTGTTAGGAGTTCCAATGATGGAAGAGATTAGTCTCGATTTCTTATATGAGAATAAAGAAGGAAAAGCTCCTAAAAGTCAGAAATGTTTAGTAGGATATACCTATGATAAAAAAGTACAACAGATGATCACAAAGAAAAACAAACTTGCTACAGAGATTGAAAATCGTGATATGAAGTCTGGTTTATTAAAAGGACATGATAAAGGAGCTGGCACTTCCGAACGAGAATTTGAAGCTCTTACTACTTTTGGATTAGATGAAACGATTAAAGAATTTGCTAAACCTAAAGCGGATGCTATGTTAGCTAAGAATGTCATGTATAGTAATATAGCAAGTACGGGAATGGTTAAAATGGAAGATCTGCCTAATGAGGTAGATGATTCCTTGGCTAAGAATCTTATGAATGTATTTATGATTGGATCTCATCTAAACACGAATCTCATTAACACAGATAACTATACCACTCGTTCTTTAAAGAAGGGGTGAAAAATAATATATAATTAGACATAATGATAAAAAATGGTTATATATTATTAAAATAGTATATAGGATAAAAGAAAGGAGATTTAAAAATGGATAATCAAGAATATGGTTCTGTCATTACAGAACAAGGGGATCTCGGATTTGGAGTAACTCCAATCTGTGAACAAACAGAAAAGGAAACTGAGAAAGAAAAAGAAGAAGAGAAATAATACTTATTGACTTACCATAGAGATAGTTCTAATCTATCTCTATGGATCTTTTTGGAGGATAAAATATGGAAAGCAAGAAAGTTTTAATCATGCATCACAATGACAGGGATGGATATGTATCAGCGGCAATCATCGCTAATCATTTAAAAGATGATTATGTGCAAAATCAATATAAACCGGATTTTATTAGGTTTATTACTATGGATTATTCTAAATCCATAAGAGAATATTTTGAAGATGCAAGATATATGTATGGTTATCCGGATGAGGTTTATATCGTTGATTATTCAGCATCAAATGTACAGGCATTGAGAGATATTCAATCGATAAATAAAGAGGTTACAAAACTAGTTTGGATTGATCATCACATTAGCTCAAACCAAACAATTCAGAATCATAAATGCGAGGAATTTAAAGATATACCATCGATCCCTGGGTTGAGAATTGATGGTATATCGGCAGCCGCTTTGTGTTGGTTATGGTGTAACACTTATAATTTCGATCATACGCAATCTGATTTTTATCTTTTTCTTTGCAAATACGATCAGCAGATAAGACCTTTAGCTTATGATAGGAAAGGAATCAGATACCATCTTCAACACACCTTCGATATACCATGGTTTATTTTATTAACTCATCGTTATGACATCTTTGATATGGGTGAAGGTGAAAGTTGTGATGAGATGTTAGCATTCAACTTGGCAGCTCAATGTAATTCTGTAGAGGATGCATTTAAGTATTTAACATATGATGATGAATATATTGATATTCTTCTCAAACAAGGTTTTAGTATACTTGATTATAAGAAGGTATACAATGAAAGACTAATGAAAAATAATGCGAAAGGATATTCGATGAAATTCAAATGGGATGAGAAAGATAATGAAGAAAATAAGTTATATTTCTTAGCATTAAACCATACCGAATTATCATCTACAGTATTTGATAATGTGATTGATCAATATGATTTTGTAATGATTTATTACACAGATGGGATTAAATGGAAACACAGTGTATATACCGTACAAGATGATATTGATGTTTCTCAAATAGCAAAACTATTTGGTGGTGGTGGACATAAGAAAGCCGCCGGTTTTATCTTAGATAAACCATTCTATCAAGAGAAGCCTGATTGGTTTACCATGAAATAGGAAGGAGTCTAATAACATGAATGATTTGTATATCGGTCTTTATGAAAAACAATTAAAAAATGCTATGAAAGAGTACGAACAAGAAACAAGAATTCTAGATATTATGAATGATATTATCACAGCGAGAGTTACAATAGAGCTGGATGATATTACGGAAGAAAATTTAGAATCAAAAGTTTATCATATGGATTATGAAGTCATTAATCGATTATGTGCTTTTTTGCAAGGCGATAATTCCATCACACGAGATAAAGCTGTGATTTATTACTTCTTAGAAGCTGTTATTAAAATACGAGACTATCATGCAACGAAAAGAGGGAAGATTACAATACCCACGAAACCGGACTATGAAGTAAAAGAATAAAAAGTAAATCTCTTCTTTTATATTCGTATATTATATCAGTGATAGTTGATATAGTTTAAGATAAAAAGGGGGATTTTCTATGATGAGTTATAACGATACGTAAACACACAAAGATAAACGGATGGTAGATTCATTCAAATTGAGTCTACCATCTAATATGCAAAGAGACTCAAAATCATTTTTTATTAAGGAGGATTAAGTAATGAAACAAAAATTATTCGGCATGGGAGCCGCAGGAAACAAAGCAGCAATGCTCGCAACAGAAAGTAATATAATCGAGAAAGAAAACGTAATTCTATTCAACAGTACAGCTACGGATATTCCGAGATCATATGACGGTCAAGTTATAGAATTTCCAGGTAATGTTGGGGGTACCGGAAAAGATCGAAATATCTCTAAGAGACAAGCAAAATTAGCAATTGATAATAAATCAATTGATTTAAAAACATTATTATCAGATGCAGATGGAAACCAAGTAGATCAGGTTATCTTTGTAACCTCTACGGATGGAGGATCGGGTTCAGGTTCTACAACAGTTATTGCCGAGTATATTCATAAGACATTTAAGATGCCGGTTATGATATTCGCAATTATTGGCAGACCAAAAGATATTCGTGGATCAAGGAATACCGTCGAATTCTTTAAAGAAATTGGTAATAAGTTTACAGTTGCCATTATTGAGAATAAAAAAGTGGCCGAAGGACCAGACGATACTAATGACTCTGCAATCGAAGCAAAAGCTAATGCAGAATTTTGTAGAGAGTTATCCTTGTTTTTAGGTAATCAGATTGAAGATGACAATATGGAACAGAATCTGGATGAGAGGGAGCTTTATAAGCTTCGTACAACACCAGGATATACCATCATGTCAACGACGATATTTGATAACAAAATAAAGAATATCGAACAAACAAGAAAGGAAGTTGCAGAGAGTTTAGATAATATCTGCAATCCTGATCCAGATAATAAGGATATGGCTAGACTTGGATTGGTCTATAATTGTGACAGAGAAGAATCTTCTTTCATGGACGTTCTTCCGGTTATCAAAGATAAATTCGGTCTGGCATTCGAAGTGTTTACCCATAGGCAGTATAATAACAAATCGCCAAGGATTGTTGGAATTATAATGGCTGGTTTGGCTATGCCTATGAAAGAAATTCAGGATATTTATGAAGAGTATAAAGAGGCAACATCAATGATCAATAAGCAGGAAGATAATTTCTTTAACTCCATTAAAACAATGGAATTTGATGATAGCGATTCCTTCTTTGAAGGTGATGATGATATCGACTCTTTACTCGGTTTATAAAAGGAGGAAATATGTTTAAATCCCTTGAGCAAGCAAAAGGAAGAAAGAAACCAATAGGAGCAGCCACAAAGATTAATATTGCAAACAATATTAAAATTAATGTGGATAAGATTAAGAGTATTGATTTTGATGCTCAATCTGATGAAGATTTAGTGAAACTTTGTTTAGAAAGTTATGATAAAATTTTAAGCCACACATTCGATGATGAATATGCTTCATTCCGAATGATGACTAATACGAAATTCGTTATCGCTTTCTCACAGGCAATGTATTCGGTTGAGTTAAATGATCGACAAAGAAAACAAATCTGTAATGTTATTTTCTCTATTAGAGCAAAGCAAGACCCAACAATTAGCGATATGCAGAGAATGCTTTTATTCAATCTTGGGAAGATTGTAAATAAACGAGAAGTGCCAGGTCTAATGAATCTTGGATTTACAGAAGATTTATCAGGTTTACTGTTAATTGCGGCTCATTCTTCGTTTAATGCGTTTAAACAAGTAAAAAGGATTAATAGGGTTCTCTTAACAGTACAACAGGAAGTATCCGTAGAATCTATCATTAAACTTTATGAAAAGCTTGGGTACTTTTCGCATTTCACTGATCTCTTTGAGGGTATCATGTATGATAAAATGGATAAATCGAAATTAACTGATATCCAGAAAGAGATCTATGGAAATATTGAAATTGCTTTGTTGGATATTATGGAAGAACTTCCTTCCAATCTATGCTATACCTTATTACTAAATTTCACGGATATGGTAAATATGAGAGAGAAAATGGATGTGAGATTCAATATACATTCGATTAACTCAACAGATTATCCAAGAATCAATATAGCGATAGGACAGGTAGAACAAAATGGGAAGGTCATTCCGTTCTAACACAATCAGAATAAAGACATGTGGGTTTATTTCCTGCATGTCTTTATTTTTTTATTTTTTATTTCTTTTTTTACATACAAGTAATTATAACTCGAAAGGAGATTATCTATATGGCTTTATTAGCAAGTCTATTTAGAGAAAAAGTATCGAAAGAAAAGGATGTGAGGAAGAAACAAGAAGCGGATCAAGATGTTGCGTATTCAACAGGGTTTCTTTCTTTTGATTTTATGAATGGTCAAGTTATTCATGTAAGAGATCAAAAAGGAAATAAATATACATACAATTCGATTGGTGTTATTGATGGATCTATGGTTATGGTAATTGGTAGATCTGGAAGTGGTAAAACAACATTGATCATGCAGAGTGCATCAGCAATCGTAAAACCATTTGAAACTGCCTGTATTTATCATGATGACATTGAGGGTGGTATTACAAGAGCCAGAAAAGAACAATTAACAGAAATGTATGGAGAAGAATTCGATTCTAGATATATACCAAGAAACACTGGCATCACAGCTGAAAACTTTTATGAACGTATCAAAACAATACATGATATCAAAGTATTGGATGAACGTGAGAAATTTGAATATGACACTGGTTGTGTTACGACGGATGGCAAACCAATTTATAAATTAGAACCTACTGTCTATATATTAGATTCATTGGCATTATTGATGCCAGAGAAATATACAGAAGAAGATGAGTTATCCGGTCAGATGGCTGCAACAGCAGCGGCTAAAGCCAATACAAGTATATTTAAACGTATTGTGCCGATGCTTAAATCGGCAAATATCATTCTATATGTGGTTAATCATATAACACAAGCTGTTTCTATCAACATGTTTGATAGAACGCCAGCAGCCGTTTCATATTTGAAACAAGGCGAAACATTACCTGGCGGTAGAGCACCCGTATATCTTTCTAATCTCTTGATTCGTTTAGATGATGGATCAAAATTAAAAGAGAAAGATGCTTTTGGCATTAATGCTTCTGTAGTTGAAGTCACAATTTTGAAATCTAGAACCGCACCTGTAAATTCTTCTATTAGTCTGATCTTTGATTATAAGAATGGGTTTGACAAAGAATTATCTCTCTTTTATTTATTAAAAGAAAGAGGGTATATTGGAGGAGCAGGTGCTTATCTTTACATAGGTGATCGAAATGACGTTAAATTCTCTCAAAGAGCGTTTAAAGAAAAATTAGCAGAGAGTGAAGTATTACAACAAATATTTGCCGAATATACAATCAAAGCTCTTATGGAACTTATCAACGATCCTGGAGAACCAGAATATTCAGATGAGAAGAAATCATTTGATATTTCTGCTTTTATTATGAATCAGATTAAAGTTCCAGCAATAGCTTAACTATAATTTGTAAAGTAATCGTATATTATATTAACGATATATAATATACGATTTACTTACAAAGGAGAAACTCATGAACAATAGCATACATATACCTTCTTTTGATGTCAAAATATTAAAAAGGTATAGAAGAAAAATTGATCATATTGGTATTAAAATTATCAAATATTATCATCAATTATTTGATGATATATCACTAGATAAGATTGGTATCTTTATTGTGGATTACACAGCGAGAGATAAAGATGGGAATAAGTTATATCATTCATCATCTTTAGATAATATTAATATTGAATTACAAAGTTTCTATGAGCATTTGAAAACTACTGGATATAATTCTCATGAAGTATTGCATAATATAATTATTGAGAATTTATCAAATGAATTAAAGAGAAATAAATTAATATTTGAAATTAAGGAGGAAGAATTAGAACTCGGAAAGAATGCGATATTATGCGCAATCGATGAGATTAGGAAGTATTATGAATGATAGATATTATCATGTGCGCTTATCCGAGTGCACATGATTTTTATTCTATAAAAGAAATACAATGGAGGTTAAGAGCTAATGGCAAAATTATTTGACTTTGAAACAGAAATGGACCAAGAGCTACAAAGAATTAGTAATAAAGAGCAGATTCTTGGAAAAACGTTGATGCAGCCTTTTGCAGCTAATAACAGTGGATCAAGAAAGAATATGTTCTGTATCCAAGTAGAACATTCATTACCACTATTACATTCTGAAGTACCATTCATACAGACAGGGTATGAAAATAGCTTTGGAGATTATTCATCGTCGATCATTAAAGCAAAAAGTGATTATGAAGTATTAGGAAAAGTAACAAAGTTTTCTACCAGAGAAAATCATCATTATTACCTATTGATAAGAGATACCAATACAAATGAATTAGGAGTTATTGAACGGGTGTCATATAATCACATTACTGAAACTTATGGGTATCTTTATAATAACTCGGCAATTGATATTCTAAAGATTGGTGATACCATCCAACAAGATGACATTATTCGAGAATCGGAAGCATTTGATGAATATGGGAATCGATGTGATGGAGTGAATCTCTTGACTACTTATGTTGCTATGGAGAAAAATATGGAAGATGGTATTGTCATCTCCGAATCAGCATGTAAGAAGTTAGGATCTCCATTAATCAAAAGAGTTACTGTTATCTTTAATGATAATGACTTTCCTTTAAATATTCATGGAAGTAATGAGTATTATAAAGCATTTCCAGAGATTGGTGAGGGTATTGAAAGTGGGATTCTGTGTTGTATCAGACGAGATAATACGGATGAAGCTTTATACACACAATCTTGGGATAATTTGCAAAGGATTATGACATCCGATGAAAAGATTACAGTAGAGGGTGATAAGATTATTGATATCAATATCTTCACCAATAATCCAGAGACTTTAAAAGAAAGATCTTCTTATGAGCAGTTATTGAAATACTATAATGAGAAGCGGAGATTCTTAGAAGATTTTACATCTATGGTTCAAACATGTATGAATCAATATGGAACTTCTAGAATGTCGGAGGATTTGCAGAAGTTATATTTCACAAGTTTAAAAGAATTGGATGAGAAGAAATACTTAAGAGATAACAAAGTCTATACTGGCACCATTGTTGAATTTATTGTATTAGAGAATAACTATCCTCATATTGGTGATAAATTAAGTAATCGATATGGAGGGAAAGGGGTAATTTCAGAAATACGTCCAGATGAATTGATGGCTAGAACCGAAACGGGAGAGATTGTTGATCTATATTTTAATCAGGCAACTTGTATCAATCGATTAAACGATGGACAATTAAAAGAACAATCCTTATCTATGATATCGAAACGAATCATCAATTTTTTAAATACGAATACGTTAACAGCAGATGAATCTCTAGGTATCATTTTAGATTTTATTGGGTTTGTTTCCAAAACTCAAGAAGGTGAATTGAGAGATCTGATAGAAATTATGGATGATATAGAAAAAGAATTCTTTGTAAATGCGATTAAGAATGATCCATCCATTTATTTATCGATCAAACCTATGACAGAATCCGTTTCATTAGATGACTTAAATGCGATCTACCAAACATTTCCTTGGATTGATCAATATGAATTATATTCACCATTACAAGATAGCAATGGCAATTATCGATATATCAAGAGTATGAGAAAAGCTACTTGTGGTTACTTATACATTTATCGTTTAAAACAATATGCGGAAGAGAAGTTCTCGGTTACAAACTTATCTGCTACAAATCTTAGAAATGAAAACACAAGATCAAAAGCAAATAAGAATTATCGTGCAACTCATCAAAATACACCTATTAGATTTGGTGATATGGAGAGTGGTGATCTTAGTCATCTTGGAATGGAAACATTCGTAGAGGCTTTATTAATCTATTCATTATCCCCAATTGCTAGAAATGAAATGGAAGACTTATGGACAAGTGATCCGTTTAATATCAATATACAATTAGGACCAGATTGTAAGAATCGATCGGTAGAAATATTAAACACTTATTTTAAACAGATTGGTTTGCAATTGATCTTTGAGAAACATGAAAAGAAAATTACATTCCCAATACAGTTTGCTCCATATGTTGAAATTGAGAAGAAAGATAGATCTGTCATCTCATTTGTAGAAACGGGAGAACAAATTGATCCGGAAAAATATGTGAAAACAATCGATGAGATTAAAGAATTAGATAAACGTCGATTAATTAAATTTGCTCCTATCAGATACAAAGATGATGAATGGATCAAGAGGGAGTAAATAATTAATACCCATATAGCTATATAATAAGGCTATATGGGTATATTATATTAAATAAAGAGGTGAAATATGGCAGGATATAAAATAAAACCAGAAGATTATAAAGTCGTTATAGTAAAAGTATATCTTAATGATAAACGGCTTTTAAAGTTTAAAACAATTCAACTGAAAGAAACAGGATTACGTAAAACAGAAGAGATGTTAGCCACTTCTAAAGTATTTAGCTTTTCTTATTTTAAAGGTTTCTTTAGAAAGAAAGTATGTTTCATGACATTCAAATCAGATGCTGTGAAATATATTTCTATGGAAACAGGTAGAGAACTTTCTTTTAGAGAATCATCTTGTTTGAGAGAAAAGATTTATACCAATACGAATTATCTCAGTATAAGAGAAGAAGGTGATGAATAAGATGGTTTTGATGGGTGAATGGCCACTAGATAAGTTATTATATCTTCCGTGTATTATATTAGATGAACTAGAAGATTATAATGGCTATGATTTTAGTTTTAACGTCGATAAGATTGCTGGTTTGTCTAGATTAACAGAATATTTTCTCAGCAAGGGTAATGAACGTTTAAACAAAAGAGAGATTCAAACATTAAAGGAATTGATTGAAATAGGGAATATCACTTATAATAATACGGATAGGGATCTCTTACCAATAGAAGATGGAATCTATGATCTTCTATTGGAACTCTATAAAGAATACAATCCAAATTATAGAATTGGGGCTAAGCCAATGATTATCCAACCTTCATCATCAGATACAATCATTGAAGAGAATCAAAAAATAGAACCAATCAAGTATTTAAGTGATGAAGAAAAGAAGAAGATAGATGATATGCTGTTTCCTGAACTTCTTCATAGTGATAAGACGTTTACTAAGAGGGATTTATTATATCAACCAATTAGATTTGAAACTCAAGACCAATATATCACAAAGAGATTGAGGAATACATCGCATAATCATCCTAATCTCGTTGGCACCTTGGATAAATGTAAATATGTCTTAGATAAACAAGCAATAGATGCTGAAGTTTATGATGATCCACGAGTCAAGATCTTAGAGAGAGATTTCTTTCTACCTTTAATTCAAAAAGGTATCATCAATATGCAAGATACTTATGTTATGATTGCAGAATTAAAGTATGACGGAGTATCTGTTGTAGGAGAAATTGAGAATGGTATGATCACATCAGCTATTACGAGAGGTGATGTAGAAGATTCTATTGCATCAGATTTAACACCATTGTTTGAAGGTTATGTGTTTCCTAATGCGTTTCATCACGAGATTGAACCATTTGGCATGAAGTTTGAAGCTATTGTGAATTATCGAGTATTGCAACAGCTCAATAGCATGAGAAGTGAAAAATATATTAATCCAAGAACATGTATTATTGGTTTAACGAATGCTTCTGATGCAAGACAATATCGAGATTTAATTACATTGATTCCATTAGCAACTTCATTAGAAGATAAAAATGGAGAACCGATTGATCGATTAGTTGAAATAGAATTTATGAATCGATTCTATACAAGAGATGAACTATTAAGATTTCAAGTGATCTCTGGCAATTATACAGAACTCATGTTTCAAATCAATCGATTTGTGCAAGAAGCGGAATTTGCAAGAGACTATCTTCCTTTTATGTATGATGGCGTGGTATTATCATTCTATGATCCAAAGATCAGAAAGCTATTGGGAAGAGAGAATTCAGTTAATAAGTATTCTATGGCAATTAAATTCAATGCAGAAAAAAAGAATACGATGTTTTTAGGTTATACCTTTGAAGTGGGGCAGAATGGAGTGATCACTCCGATGATTCATTATCAAGCAATTGAGTTTATGGGAGCTAGGCATACAAAATCATCGGGTCATTCTTATGAAAGATTTAAGAACTTAGCTTTGAAAGTGGGGGATATTGTGAGTGTAGAGTATCGGCATGATGTTATGCCATATGTATCAGCATTGGATATTCAAAAGAATCGAGATAATCCAAATCCAGTATTTGAATTTCCGATTAAATGTCCGATATGTGGAACCAGACTGGTGGAATCTGAATCAGGTAAATCTATTTATTGTTCAAATATCAAGTGTAAAGGAAGATCTTATAAGCGTATGGAAAGCACGCTAGGTAAACTGGGGATAAGAGATTTTGCATATGAGAGCATAAAGCTTCTCGACGTAACTTCCTTAAGACAATTGCTAGAAATGGACGAAAATGACTTAAATATATTAGGACCCAATGATAGATTTAATTTATTAAACCAATTAAACCAATTGAAAAGTAAACCAGAATGGGATTATAAGTTAATTGGTGCTCTTGGGTTTTCTAATGTTGCATCCAAGACCTTTAAACTGATTTTTAAGCATTATGACTTGTATGAATTTTATCAATGGTTCAGTACAAAGAAAGCTAGTGAGTTATTAGATGAACTTACTAGAATTAGAGGAATTGGTTTTAAAACAATTGAAACGATTGATAATGAATTTCCAGTTTTTGTCGATGATATTGTTTATATTATTGAACACTTTAACGTGTTGCCATATAAGCATTCTGGAGAGCAAGATTTAAAGAAGATCGTATTTACTGGATTTCGTGATGATGTGCTATCTGATAAATTATCACAATTAGGATTTGATGCAAACCCAACAAACTCATTGACGAAAGACACGTTCTTATTAGTAGTACCATCTGAAACTACCAATACTAGTAAGACTCAGAAAGCAATGAAATTTGGGGTTAAGATGCTTCCTGTGCAACAGGTGTGGAATATTATTAATTCCGGTCAGGCCCTGTAATATTTTACAATTACTCAAACTTCAAAGTAATTGTATATTATAGGTTTGATATAGAACCAAATAATACAAATAATAGGAGGATCTAAAACATGGCAACAGTAGAAATTAAAAATTCAGAACTTTTAAAGGCGGCAAGACTTGAATTTGACAAACGAGTCGGGGGTCTCGTAAGTGACGAAACAGCAAGAAAAATGTATGAAACATTGTTCATTTCATCAACTGCTTTTTTAGCAGTTGTAAAAACAACGAAGAATCCGGTAGCTTTGATCGTAGATGATACGGAAGGCAATTTCATCATTGCTGGAGTGGTAGAATATAATGAAGCTCCAGAAAAAGAAGATGATGTTCTTGGTAACTGGAATTATTACTGGACATTCTCAAAAGATGATCTGCCGGAGAATACAACCATCTACAACATCAAAGATACGCAATCTCATTCTGTAATTATCCAGACATCTTGGGAGAAGACATCTGCTCGTTTTGAAGGAACGGAAAGTCTGATCAATACTTTCATTATTGCTTTTGATATCTTAAAAGATTTCTTGTATGAAAATGCAAGAGAAGGAGATACTTATGAGCTGGTATACCCAGGTGTGTTTACAGCAATGGCAGCCATTGAAGATGGAGAGAAAGTAATCTCTATCACTCCAGATGGACTTCTGAAGAAAATGATTAAGGATGATGCGGCTGTAGAGAAAGAATCTAAGACTGCTTAAGCTTAATCAAACGATATTCTGTGTGGGGGCAAAACCTCACGCAGAATATTTTTTCAAATAGGAGGGTTTATTTTTATGATGCAGAGCAAAGCTAAAATAAAAAATAAAATGTATGACGTCTGCACGTTAGAACAATATACACAAAATCCAAATCAGTATTTGGAAGGTCATACAGCAATTGTTGAAGGTGACCATTTATACCCAGTATTAAACTCAACTCAATTCGGACCTGGGGTGAGAGTTAATCGTGGAAGCATTTCATACTTCACTCATCCAAAAGAGGATGATCCAGATTATCAAAAAGAAAATGCGATTGATTTTAATGAAGTAAAAGATATTGCATCGATGATTGATCGATTAGAAGCAGTAAAGAAGATAGAAGGTGAAGTATTAACTTCTCCGGATAATATCTTTACGACAAAGATACTACCTGGTGATACACCGGAAATGACAGCGTTAAAGACAGCAATCAATAAGAAACAAATAGACCTTGATAAATATAGTTATCGATTTGGTGCAAATTATAATAACGATAAACGGTTATTGAATAAATCAACTATTTCATTGGGTATGATGAAACGTATTGGGAATGCATTAGATCTAGATATCAGTCTAAAGATCAGTGATACTCCAGATGCACCAAATCCAATGGGAGAAGAAATCGAAATTAAATTGACGGGGTATGAGAGTGAAGGAGAATCGTAATGAAAGAAATGACACAAGCTCAGTTTATTCGTCAAATGAATGAAAAAACGAGAGAGAAATTTAATGATTCCCTATTCGAAAGAACTGATCAGGATACGATCAATGAGATAGAAAAAGTTGTACGTTCCTGTGAAAGAAACAATAAATATTATACCATCAAAGTTCATGATTTTTATACCATTCGAGATTATGATGAAATATATCATCGAATGAAAACACATGAACTGAATAGAATTAAAAGCAACAATCAAAAGATCAGGAATGAAATCGAAGATCGATATGACACGATACAATTGAAAGATTCTGATATCTTTTTAATTGTTGTAGTATACCATCTTCGAATCAATACGATAGACGAATTAACAGGAAAATATCCAGAGAAATATTTAGAGGTACTAATTCAAGTACCAAAGATTGTTGATAAATATTATATTAGAGTTTTTGGTAATCATTATCTAGCTATTTATCAAATCGTGGATGGTTCTACTTATAATAACTCTCAATCGACATCAAAGCATCCAAATGTGACATTGAAGACTATGTTTATGGCTACTCGTATTTATCGATATGCGGATACTATTCGACCATTAAAGAGTTGCGGATCAGTAGAACCAATTTCAATCTTGTATTATGATTCCAGAATCTTCGGTAAACAGGTTCCGGTTATGAAATATCTATTGGCTAAATATGGTTATACAGATGCCACTACAAAGCTAAAGATTCAAACGATATTGATTAATGACTATGATATCGAAAATCCGGATTACTTGACATTTAAACGACATAATGTCTTTGTATCTGTGCCGAAATATATCTTTGCGAATGATGTTGCTACACAGTCTATGGTATATACCATCTTTCATTCGATTGAAAAGTCAACAACATCTGCTGAGATGCATACACAAGACTTTTGGCTGAGATCTCTTGGGGCTAATTTCAACTCTGATACTGTTGAGAAAGGACTGGAGATCTTAGATTCATTAGAATGTATTTATGATATTTCAACCAAAGAATCGATTCATTTGCCGGAAGAAGATAAACAAGATATTTTCCATGTATTTATCTGGATAGTTAGAGAATTTCCAAATCTACGTGGTAAAGATAATCTTGATTTATCTACAAAGAGAATTCGATTACCGGAATATCAATCAGCAATTTATGGAATGAAGATCGCTCGTAATATTATAAGAACTGGTAATATTGGGAAATCAATACAGATAACAGATCTTGAGAAAGCCGTTTATACGCAACCAGATTTCCTGATTAAGAAAATTACAAAAGATAGTTTAATTAATTACCGAAATTCGGTTAATGATTTAGATAGTATGAATGCAATCAAATGGACTTATAAAGGAGTATCTGGTTTGGGTGATGGGTCTTCGATTCCGGATAGTTATCGTAAGGTAGATAAGTCTTACATTGGTAGATTAGATATGGATGCAGCTCCTTCTACAGATCCAGGGATGAGTGGGACTCTTTGTCCATTGGCAGATATTCAAAATCATTCGTTCTCAGAATTCTCTGAGCCAAATAATTGGAGAGAAGAAACAGAGCAAATGATGCAAGACTACATGTCATTACGTGGATTAAAAGAGTTAATCACATTCCAAAAAGAATTGGATATGCCAGTAGAAGAAGAGAAAGAAACGCATCTCGATGAATCAATCAATGCAATGAAGAAGCTATTCAGACCGATATACTTTATAGAAGAAGGTAAATAATTATGGATATTATCATGACTCTTTTTGTATTTCTAATTATGGTATTGGTAATATCCGCAATGGGTGTTATAACATTAGCCGTTATTAGCACCATAACCGATATCGAAGAGGAGAATGGTTAATGTTTGATCTTATGGTATTTGGTGTTCTTATGTTAACCGCATTGATATTAACCCAAGTTTTAATGTGGAATGATAATGAAGAGGATGAGTGAATGATTGCTCATCCTCTAATCATTATTTATGATTATTCACACATTAAGATAAAAGATTAAAGGAGGTTTATTTATGAATGGAGGTATATTCATGAGAGATCCAAAAATGAAAACGTATCGATACTTTATCTTTTCTAATACACAAAAAAAAGAGAGAGAAGAAATAGAAAAGGAAATAGGAAGGGTATTTAAACCTGGAATAGTAGCTTATAAAGGGGTCAAACGACAATTTACTGAATTATTGACTGATATCAGTAAATGCCGTTATGCGGACTTCGAATTAGTTGCAGAAGGATATCTACAAGATATCACATATTCATTACCAACGCATGAAAAGGGGTAACGCATATGTATCAACCAATACGTTATTTAAAAGCAAATGAATGTCCTATATGCGGTACTCCAACTTTAAATTTAGTCGATATCGACATCGCTATTTATGCTGTGGATGGTACAGGTAAAATGGGAGACCATGTAGAAGGGTTACAATTCTTTTTACAATGTAGTAAATGTAAGAAGAAATATGAAACAGAGAAGAAAGGTCAATATGTCAGAATTAAGACATCGATTGAAAATGTTCAATTACATATCGAGGCAAATCCTTTCTATGGCATATAATCAATGATATTACTTGATCGCTATATGGGATCAAGTAATATTCTATCTATAAAATAAATGGGGAGGAAACTTGATATGAAACTGCTCATTGAACAATCTAAATTTACTGAGTTTTGTCTTAATAAAATAAAAGAGACCAAAGATTGTTTAATCCCACTGCAAGAGCATCGAATTTGTTTTAATATGTATGGCGGTGGGATCGAAATTGAAATGGTGATAAGAAGAGAGCAAAATATAGTTATTGTTAATTTACTTTCTAGAAAAGTATATGGTGACATTAATGAAAATGGTGATTTTGAAGCTGATATCTCAGTCTTTTTAGAAAAAGGCGGTTGCTATGAAAGCGAAGACTTGATTGGAACAATATCGTTTAATAAAGAAAATTATGAACAAAGAATTGCAATTTTTAAGAAGGTGTTGGTAAACTTAGCCAATACGTTTATGAAACGCAAAACAGAAATAACAGTGATAGAGGATAAGACACTCTTCCCTATAGAAGAAACAAATGAAACATTAAATAACAATCTGGATTTAACAAAAGTAACAAATACCACGATGCCATTAATGGATTTAGATATCTATGATGGTGATGAGTTGTTAAATGTTGTTATGCTTGCGTTCTTCGATGATTTTAATCGATTTAATGATGGTAATAATAGTATGCAGTATGAAACTATTATTCCCGTTACTCTGGTGAATGATACGATACAGAAAATATGTATTACTTTCACATTTCTTTATAATGCAACTTGTGATTGGTTGCAAGTTGCTTTCTATATGCATCCCGTATACGATAATTATGAATTATATGGATTGGATTTATTATCCGTTAGCCGACCCATTCAAGGAAGTTTTTTAGTATATGGATTTGAGCATTATAAAGAGGATTACAAATCGATGACAACTGATATGGAATCTCTAAATCGAGTAGCGGAGATTAGTGATTTTATATCAGAACAAGTAGAAGTTCAAATCACAATGGACTTATTAGATAATATTCATAAACTAAGTAACCAGAAACAATTTAAAGCGGAGATATTTAAAAGGAGGTTATAACATGTATACTGAAATTAGCGATGCAATTTACAAATTTTTTAAAGGTCCAGTGTTTACTCACTCACGTAGTAATCATATGCCAATAGAATTTATCGAGTATATGGAAAGTCTTTACGATATCGTGGTGGATGGTAGCTGTTATCATACATTCATTACGGAAACTCCAACATTTAAAGATCCAGAAAGTATGTTAATGGTTTATAACAGTGAAGCAAAAACGAATCCAGGGATTATTTTTGACTATATACTGTATGATGGGAAGCCAATGAAAGTGCTTGCTATTCCAAAGAGGATGGTAGCAGATTCAAGCGTATTTGATACGGCTAAACTCATTGCAATGGCTACTATATTTGGAGTGATAAGTACTAATACTGACAAACATCATATAATCAGCGGTAATATTACTAGAAATGATCTTTCACAACTGCTTCCCGCCATTTTTAAATATGCACCCATATTTATCTATACTGATGTCGTAAAGAGACTAATAGGAACGCAACTAATGACTGATGAAGAGATCAGAGAAGCTTATGTTGAATCGTTCGAATTATTTTCAATTACTAATAAAGAACCGTTTTTATATAATCATTATATCTCACAGTTTTATTACACTCATGATTATATTCGTACAGTTGATATAGAGGCTGTATTTAAAGAAGTATTAAAAATGTGGAAAAATTATGAAAATCTAACGACAGATTTTATAAAGTACTATTTAGACTTTTCGATGTTAAGAGTTCACGCAGTAAAAAACGCAAAAGATATCTTTATACATTTTACATCAGTGAAGGGGTATAAAGATGAATTCAAATCATGGGTGCAGACTCATTTAACTAAGGTAGAAAAAGAAATAATTGCTAAACGAGTAAATGAATTAGAGTAAGAGGAGAAAGAAACTATTAAGAAAATTAAAAAAACAATTGGTCGCATAACAATCATCAATAATAATCAGGATAAACCTAATGAATAGGCCATATCAACCCATATGGTTTGAACCTGATCATTGTTGTCCAAAATGCATGATGCAAAAAGCATTGATAATTTATAATAGAAGTAATGGGCAATGTTTTGATTATTCGGAAGTCTTAGATTCCAATCAAACGAAAGAATTTTTTGATGTGACACAAGGACATACATTCTCACATATGAAATGTAAGTATTGTGGAGAAGAATTCTTTATTGATTGGACAAGAGAAGTTCCAAGACCAATGGCTACTTCATCATATCGAAATTTCATTAAGAAATATCGATTAACGAAATTAGATTAAATATAACCACTAGGGATGATATTCTCTAGTGGTTTATTTTTTGTAAAAGTATGTGATTCCAATAGTATATTATTACAGTGATATAACAAGAAGATTATATAATACATAATCGTTATATTAAACTATCATATCAAATAAAAATAAACTATCCAAGGAGGATAAGAAAATGATGAAGACGAATGAAGTTAAAAAGAATGTAGCGGTAAAGGTAGTAGATGATATTAACAATCCCGCATTAACAAGCGGAAAAAGAAATTGGATTAACATGAAAAGAAAGAAAGACAAACAGTTCAAGAGATACACATTCAATGATGAATTTAAAATCATTGCTTGTAATATTGGTAATGTCAGACTTGATTTTGAATACACGGAATCTAACAATGACGTAGCAAGAATTATTGTCAACGAGAAAAGAATTATTGATGTAAAAGGTAGCAAAAGCATATCATTGTTAGAAAATGGTAAAGTGATTAAAGCTACTGTTAATAAGGAAAGAGTTGATGCTATTATTAAAGAGATCAACAGACTTAACAAATATGAAATTATCAGACAGTTCATATTTGAATATAATGGTGTTAATGCAAGTAAAGAGAAACACATAGAACAGTTTTTCTCTTACAATATTGATAATTTCGTTTATTAAAAAACTTAAGAGGAGAATAGGAAATGAAAAAGGAAAATAGAATTACAGCAATGAGATTCATTAAAGAATCCTTTCAATCGGGAATGGAAGTCGATTCATTATTAATGGTATCCGATATGAAATTAGAAGATATCATCGATATAACAGATCTCAATGGTATGAATGTAAATATCGTTGAGGACACTTCTACTCTTAGAAGAAAAGGGTTGTGTCTTATAGCAGTATTCAGAAATGAACATGGTGAGTATTACATAGTCATTGATGAGTATTTCAAAAGATTACCAAAGTATGTGCAACAGTTCTTTATGTATCATGAGATTGCTCATATTATCTATGGTGATCTTGAAGATAAAAAGACTGCTATAAAAGAGCGTAGAAAAAGAACACTTACAGGTAAAAGCAATAATGAATTAAGAGCCGATGAGTATGCTGCAAGTATGATTGGGTTTGATAAAGCGATTAAGAGTCTATGGGTTATGGCTAAACTTAGCAGTCCGTTAGTAATAAACCATAAAGAAATCAATCGAAGAATCAAAGCTTTAAAAAATTATTGATATCACGATGTAACTGATTAAGATAAAAATGGAGGAGAATAAAATGGGAAAAAAGATAATCAACTTTTTAGTGATTGCTTTGTTATTAGTATTCACGGCTTGTTTCATATACAAGCTAGTTGAATATAAAGGAGACATAAGAGAAGTATTTGAAGATATAAAAGGCACAAATAAAGACAGAAGCGTGGATGAATCGATAGATCAATCAGTTAATAAATCATTTGATCAACGGGTTTATGATAATCCGTTTGGTGATAAAATGGGAATGTATAAAGACAATTCTTCCGACAAAACATCAAACAATGATCGCAGTTATGAGAATCAGTATGACAATCACTTAGGTGAATATGATGCAAATGATACTTATTATGCTGAAGACGAATATGGTGATGATCCCAATGCAGGTAATTATATTCCTTATGAATCTGATGCTCCGGTTGATGCATATGAAAATTGGTTTGATGAATATAATGACGTCTATCGTCCAGGGCATGTTGATTCGAGAATCCTTATGGATCGATATGCAAAATTTTATTACCAAAGATATGGTGAAAATTTCTATGATTTTGTTATGGCTAACGAATGGATGCAGAGGTTTTTCGATGATTATTATCTTGGTGTTCCTATGCATACTGTTGAGGAGTTGGAAAATAGCGAATACGTTGATCCAACTTCTTTAGAGTGGGCATTTGAAATTTATTATGACCAAGAAATTAAAGCTGGAGGGAACATACACGATGATTTAGATTTCAGATGGTTGTTGGGTCTTTTATATCAATAAAACATAGTCAATGGGAGGGCTTAACTATGAACGAAAATAATAACGACAAGGATAAGATGGGTACCAGAGGCATTATAGAAATAGTATTATTAACAATTGTTGCTTTAATTGCGCTATCGGCTTTTATAATTGGGTATACGGAAACAGGTAGTGTCAAAGGTGCTATAAAATATCTTGGTATTGGAAATGAAAAGGAAAGGCGTTACGTTGATGATAGTACCAATAACTACAATAGTGCTTATAATACTCCATATGGAAGTGAATCTTCAGTCAATAATGAATATTATTTGATTAGTGATGAAGAAGTCGCTGAAATGTTAGTAAGATGGTATTATTACAAGTATGGAGCTAATTTATATGACGAGGCTATCAGTTGTTTTGGTCTAAATCTTCCACATTATTCAGATATTCAATTAGCATATGAAAATGTTTATGTGGATGATTATGTTATGGAGTATACATTAGCTAATTGGTATTATCAAAAGTTTGGACGAAATATATATGAAGATGTTGAAACTCTAAATCAGTTCCCATTCTAAATAAAAATTAAAAAAATCTATGGAGGATTAAATCATGAAAAATAAAAATACACTTATCGCGGTAATAATCATTGTAGGGATCGTAGTTATGTCTTTTATTATTAGCCCGAAACAAGCACTTAAGTCTATACTTCCATTCGGAACGGTGGATGTCTATGAGATGCTATTCAAAGCAAAGGATGTTAAAAACGAAACTCCGGAAGAAGCTATCTATCCGGTAATTCCAGAGATAGCTTATCCATATAACATGTACATGAATGACGAATTCACCTTGTTGAATAAGAGCTATTTCTTTAAAGATATCAAAAGTCGAGAAACAGCCGCGATATCCGAAGGTCGGGAACTTTCTAAACTTGAATTTCCATATGGTGAATATGCAGATAAAGAAAGTTCATTATTAAAAGATAAGTAAATCAAATTAAATAAAATTGGAAAGAAAAATAGGGAGGATTTAATTATGACAGCGAAAAAGAAACAAACTACAGGTTATGTGGTTGGTAATGAAAAGCAAACCACTGCAAGAGATGTATTGATGGTTATCATTGGTGTAACAACTCTTGTAATAATAGCAATAGCCGTTATAGATATATTCAAATCTTTTGAATGGTTGACTTATGAAGGTAAGTTAGCATCAAAGATTTATATGATGGCTTATGATTTATCATATTCATTCAGAAGGGTGTTCGCTTGGGTATGGTTATTGAGTTTCTTCACAGATAAGCGAGAAATGTTTACCGACGTTTATACCGCTGGTAAATATTGGGGAATGAAGATCGTTGAGTTGATATTAATAATAGCATCTTTTGGTGTGATTCAATCGGTATCTGAACTTGATTATAATTTATCAATGCTTATCTATTATGGGGAAGCGGGATTTTATGATATAATTTCCAATATGTTCGTCGAGTTCTTAATTGTTGCATTCTTCATCTGGTTATATAATAATAAGATGGTTAAGAAGATATATAAAGATTCGAAAAATGAGGAAGGCGAAAGTGATATTGAAAGCAACATTGATGGTTTTGGAGTGTTTGTTCACCCGAATACTTTTAAAGAACCGGCTTATGCTTTTGGTAGATTGTTTGCTCAGTTTGATAAAAAGTTCGGTGAAAGATTTCCAACTGATGAAGAAAAGAAACGGGGAACTGAGGATACTACCCCTAAGAATGATAATGTAATCATTCTTCCACAAAGGGATGAAACAGCACAGAAAACAGAAGATGTTAAAGATAATAATAGTGATTCAACAGTTGTTGATACGGAAGTTGATTACTTCTAATGTAAAAGGGTATGGATTAATTTCTATACCCTTTTATTTTTTGTATTTTAATCATTCTTCAACAGCATATTAATATCTGATATAAGGAGTTTAGGAAGTATGAAATTAAAATCAGCTAGTTTTAAGAATCTGAAACCGATATATAGAAGTTCTGGAAAGACAGAGATTTTTATCGATTTTACAAAATGTAAGTATAGAACGACACTTATTGTTGGACCAAATGGTTCTGGTAAATCAACCATTATGAATGCATTGCAACCATTGCCGGAATCACCTTCCTTGTATTTAGACCATGTAGAGGGTGAGAAAGTATTAGAATATTTCTTTGAGGATTTAATCTATCAAGTGCGAATTATTTATCCGGTTACCAGCACACAACATCGAGCACAAACAAAAGCTTTTTTAAAGAAAATTATGAGTGATGGGACAGAAATGGAGTTAAATCCCAATGGTAATATAGGATCGTACAAAGATGCTTTATATGCGGAATTTAAGCTAGATCCAAACTTTGTTTCATTATCTCAATTATCAACTGAAGATAAAGGTATTGTTGAGAAAACTCCTAGTGATAGAAAGAAGTATGTAGGTTCTATCTTAGAGGAAGTGCAAGTGTATAATGATATTCATAAAGCATTGATAAAAAGATCATCGATATTTAAATCAATGATTAATAGTATTACAGCTAAGATTAATACAATAGGAAATCGTGAGATATTACAACATGATTTAGAACATTTGAATCAAACAATATTAGATATAGAAAATTCTATTTCGCAATATACAAAGATTATTTCTGATAACGAATCTATGATAAGATTGATTGATTCTGATGGACAGATTCAACAGCGATATACCCAATTGAATTCAGATAAATATCGAATAGAAGAAAAAATTAAAGAGATACAAATACCATTAACAAGATTCTCTTCTAGATATACAAGAAATAGTATAAAAGAAGAAAGCGATAAGATTCAGAAAGAAATTAATCAAATTGAAAATCAATTGGTCATCACACAAGATCGTTTATCTGAACTATTATTATCAAAAGAAGAAGACTATAAAGCTATTCAATTAAAACAACAAAAGTTGGATAGTATGACTTCTGATTTTGTAGTGGAAGATATTGTAAGAACGATTGAGGATTTAAGAAATAATATTGCTCAATGCACTGCTATCTTTGATAAGATAGGAATTGAGAATTTTACGATTACTAAGACGGAATATATTACAGGATTAAATACATTAAAAGAGTTAAAAGAAATGGTTACGACTATGAGATCGTTTGCTACACACCATTCTATTATGCAAGCGATTTCATTAATTCAAGAAAATGAGAATGCAATTCATATTAAGAAAGATATTGATTGTCAAGTAGAATCCATAAAAAAACAAATAGAAAAAGTAAAAGAAGTGATTGCTCATTACGAAGGTTCATTATCTACAATAACCATCTTGGAACGTAGACCTGGGAATTGTAAAATTGATTCTTGTCCATTTATTAATAATGCAGTGGAATTGTCCAAAGAAGAACCAAAACAGCGTTTAATGGAAAATGAGGTGTTATTAAGTGACCTTAGTAGACATCTTGAGGAATCCATTAAGAAGCAAAAAGATGCGGAAGAGTTATTAAATACACATCAAACATTGTTGAGTATTATTCGCAGTATTCAAAACAATTCTATCATATTATCAAAATTACCAAATGGTCATATCTTTGGGAATATCGATAAATTCTTGCAAGCAATATTAAACGGAAGTACATTCAATGAGATTAATGATCTATATCAATATATTCAATATTCAAATGTCTTTGAAACTTATCAAACAAATAAAGAGAAATTGACAAAATATGAATATGAATATAAACTTCATGAGAATAAGATATCAATTATTGAAGATATTGGAAATGAGCTTCAATCGCTAAAGAAGAAAATGGAAGGTATTTCAGATAAGATTAGTCAATATCAAAACGAAATTATTTCATTTAGGAAATTAAAAGAAGATAAGGAAAGAGAATTTAGTACAATACATTCTGTTCAAGATTTATATGAACGATTATCAGAATTAGAAGATCAATCAAATCAAATTGATCAAGCAATGAATCAGATTATGGTAAATATGAAAGTGATTGAAGAGAATATTCAAATTATATCAAACGCAAATCAAGCATTAACTGGATTAAAATCGGATATTATTCCATTACAGAATAATAGAGATAAAGTTAAATTCTCTCTAACGAAATTAGAAGAGTATGAAAAAGAGTTAGAAGTATACAATGGTAAATATAATACCATCGAATTGATTAAGAAGTATTCTTCTCCAACAAAAGGCGGAATACAAACATTATTCATGAAATTATATATGGCAAAAACCTTAGAAATTACGAATGAATTATTATCATATTTCTTTGAAGGGGAATTACAGTTATTGCCTTATATCATTAATGAGAATGAATTTAGAATACCGGCAAAGTGTATCGATTCTAGTGTTATTAATGATGATATCAGTTCGTGTTCTAGTGCACAAAAATCTATGATATCAATGATATTGAGTTTTGCTTTATTGAAACAAAGCTCAACAAAATATAATATCTTAAAAATGGATGAAATGGATGGTGCATTAGATCAATACAATCGATCAAATTTCTTAAAAGTGTTAAATATCATTATGGATAAATTAGAAGTTGAGAATTGTCTTTTAGTTTCCCATTCATCTGAAATAGATATGTCGAATGTAGATATTATCTTATTAGCAGATCATAATGATTATGGTTATCAAGAAAATGTTATTTTTTCATTTTAACAATAGATGTCCGGTATGGCGCGGGAACCATACCGGACAAGTTGTTGGAGGTTTGCGGTCATCTTTTCCATTAGATGAAGCGCAAGTAAAAGTATGTAGTGTTCTCGTTGACAGGCAGAAAACACATTAAGGAAGAAGAATGTGAAAAAAACATGTACCCATATTGGGAATCAGAAAGAAATTTGTTTGGCAATTACCTTTGGACCAAGATATAGTTTGCCTAAAGGGAAATAGTGCGGTCCTAAATCCCTTATATAAATGTTATATTAATATTCGTTCAATGTTGCATCTCCAATAATAATCAAAGGCATTGTGATATTCATATTAATACTTCTTGCTACTTTATTTTTTATATCCAGATCAAATTCATCAATTAGCATAATATCCATTTTATCTGTGTTTGGCACAGGTTCCATAGTTTTCATATTAATAACGTCAAAATATCGAGCGCCAGTTCTTTGATCATATATGATAACCTGTTCAATATCCGGATTATTTTCTAATGCCATCATATGTTGCTGTGGTGACATATTTTGCAAATAACTCTCAAATCCACCGGCACCTTGCACATCAACACCACGAATATTGTTTGAACGAAGTGTTAAGTCTTGTGAGGATGGTCCTAGGTTTGAGAATCCATAACTTCCCACAGGAGTATTAACAAATGCTTGATAAGCATCCATGATTGCTTTATCATCATCTTGATCATTCATAGTTAATTTCAATTCTTTATAACGTTTAAATTCCATATCATTACATTTTGATATGGTACTGTTTAATTCTCGAATGGCACTAATCTTATTACCTAAGTAAGTACCAATAGTACCATGAATATCGGATAGATATTCATACTTCTTTCGATCTCTTGTTTTCTTTATCTCCGTAGCAACGTCTTGTAATTCTCCCATCCCCATCTCAAGTTGCATGATGGTTCCTTTTAATAGGTTATTTGTTTCTGTGTATTTTTCTTCATATGGAGTATTAGTTTCAAACTCATTTAATTGACGATCGGATGGTTCTTCTATTGTAACCCCATCAGAAACTTTTACTTCTACTTTATTTGTTTTTCTTTTTGTTGTCTTTTTATCTGGTTCTTTTTTATCATAATTAGCAGTGACAGCTGTACCACCATTTACCATAGAAGATAAATTAAGTTTAAATCCACTATTGTTTGTCTTAACTTCTTCTAACACTTTTTTCTCTGGTTTCTTATCTTCTATATTAGCATTGACTTCAGGTTCTCTCATTGGAAATTTCTTTTTTTCTTGTTCTTTATCAAAAAATTGTATTGGTTGATACATTATATAATTCCTCCTATTTCCTTCGATGATTATCTATATGTGATAAAGGTCAATTTATAAATATTAATTACGATAAAAACAAGTAATTAATACATAAATGTGCCTGAGTAGGCATATATAGGAGGATAGTAAAATATGTTAACCAATTATCCACAAGGTTCAGATTTAACAGTGTTGAATACCGTGTATCATAATATGAAGAAAGATGATGTGACCGGTAAATGGAAAAAAGATCATATAACGGTTGTTTATAAAGATAATAAGACAGGTAAAAAAGGTCATGAAGTTATTTACAATCCAGAATATACCTTTTATCAAAGAAAAGAAGATCCTGGATATAATTTATTTTTTACAGAAGAAAAAGATGTAACTCCGATAACTTGCAGATATACTGATATTGAAAAGAAGATTGCAGAATTAACCAATAATATGGATTTCTTCTATCATAATATCGATACGGGAAATCGAAGAGCAAATAAACAACTTCATACATTAAATACTATCGTTGGTTCAGATATCGATATCGAAGATTATTATCGATTTTTATTTGATCTGAATTATAAAAATGATGCTTGTAGTATCACTAAAGCATTCTTCGATATTGAGGTTGATACTATCAATATGAGAGGAGATTTTCCGGAAATGGGTGAGTGTCCAATCAATGCGATATCTTTTATTAATGAAGCGACAAATGATTTACATGTATTCTTATTAAGAAATAAAGAGAATCCATTGATTCAAGAATTTGAAGATAGTGTAAATCCAGAATTGTTCAAAGAATTACAAGAGTTTATCATCGATACCGTTGGTGGGAATGACAAAGCGAAAAAGTTCAAAGCAGATGCATTCAATTTTAATTTTCATTTTTTTGATGATGAGTTAGAGCTTATTCAGAACTTATTTTTCTTAGTGAATAAACTACAACCAGATTTCTTATTAGCATGGAATATGGCATTTGATATGCCATATATCATTGAACGTTTGAAAGTAATGGGTATAGATCCAGCAGATATCCTATCAGATCCTACGTTTATAGAAAAATATGCCGATTATTATGTAGATGAACGTCATAGAAATGATTATGAGGCAAGGGGTGATTTTTATAATATTGCTTCTCATACCGTTTATCTTGATCAATTAATTCACTTTGCATCTAGAAGAAAGAATCAATCACAATTTCCAAACTTTAGATTGGATACGGCAGGTTCTATTTTAGCAGGAGTGAAGAAGTTAGATTATAGTCATATCACAACACAGATTTCTAAATTACCATATTTAGATTATAAAACATTTGTGTTCTATAATATCATTGATACTGTTGTGCAGAAATGTATTGAGATAAAGACTGGTGATGTAGATTACATCTTCACCAAATGTTTGATGAACAATACAAGATATGCAAAAGGTCATAGACAGACTTATTATTTAACAAATCGAGCAATTAAAGAATTTAGAAAGCAAGGGTATATCTTTGGCAATAATGTGAATAAATACTTTGCAGAAAAGAAAGAGTTTGAAGGAGCGATCGTAAACAATCCAAAACATAATAGTGATTTTGCAAAGTATAAACAAAATGGAGAAGTATTTGATATTGCAAAGAACTTGGATGATTATGATTATAAATCTCTATATCCAAGTGTTGCCAGAGAAAATAATCTAGCTCCGAATACTATTATTTCTAAAATCATTATACCGCAGAAAGTGCATGATAAAGAGAATCTCTTTTATAATAAATTTTATGATAGAGGTGGAGATTTTACGGAAGACTTAATGAGCCAAAATTATATCGAGTTTTCAAATCGATGGTTGGGATTAGCCAATGTGACAGAAATGATTGAAGATTTGAGAGAGTATTTTGAGAAAGATCCATTCTTTAATATGGTTGATATTGATGATAAGAATCAGAATGTATATCAACCAATTATGTTTGTGGATAAAGAAAAGTATAAATATTCTCCAATTGTATATTATAATGATGATGAAAAAGGAGTAGAATATACAATACCAGAATGTATTGATTTTAGTTACTATCTTAATAAAATGATGTTAGATCAATAGGAGGAATAAGTATGAGAACTTACACAATGATTCAAGCGGGACCAATAACAAATAATTTGGGTAGATTAGCAAGTCATTTTGAAATTCATAACGGATTGAATATTATTTTACCTCTATTACATTCAAATTTAGAGGTAAAAGATATATCAATTGAAGTGGCTGAAAATATTATAAAAGCAGAAAAGCAAAAGATCGATATTTCTAATGGTCTTATGATTATTGCTGAAGATATTAATAAACTTCATAATTGTCACCTACAAACAAAGTTTTGTGAGAATATCCTTTATGCGATTCAAACACAAAAAGAACTTTACATTATAATTTCATCCAATAAATTTCATTATAAACCGGAAGGTAATATTGAAAAGAATATTCTTTCATTACTTCCATTGGCTTTAGATAATAATAAATATATCGATTATTTGATATTTGAACGTTCAATTCCAATGATTGATGATTTAAAAATCTATGAAGTCGAATATAAATTTGAAGAAAAGAAGGAGAAATAAATATGAATGCGGGTTTAAACAATGAGTTTTTAGATTTGATTAAATTATCAAAACAAATGAAAAAACCAATTGTAAAATTTCAACCTCATAAATTGATTGGTATTGATGAACAGTTTGCTTCTATCACAACTTATGAAATCAATGAAGAGAAGTTTCCCTTATTTCATGAAATGAAAGTTAATGATAATCAACCTTTGGAATTAACGGTTATCATTAACGATTTGATTGCATGGATTAAAAAAGTTGATTTTGATAAAGTTAATATTGTGCAATGGGGTTTCTTTTATGATGAAGGAAAAACATACTTCCCAAATGATTTTGATCTTATGAGAGCTGTTAATCAGTTAACATCAAAAGTTATGAATCTTACATCATGTGATCCGTATATTTCTGACATGTATTCTAAATTAATCATCGATCATTATGATTTACGAGGAGATGATCAATTCGAAGAGTTATTGAAGTTAAAAACAGTGGATGGTTCTAGAATGTTTCATCTATTAAATCAATATATGATGTCAACATTTTCAACCATTCATCCTTTGACAAAATCGGATAAGATTAGTGTAAGTGTTTATGAATTAGAATACGGAGCTTCATTCTTAGCCGTATTTCATATCATTAAGAAGGGTCAATTAATGAATGAATTCATAAGATATCGAAATTTATTACCATGTGGTATAGGGGTATAATCCCCTATACTGCTTTTCTTTTTTGTCATTGGAACCTAATGGTAAAACATCTAAATAATTATGATTAGGGAGGTATACGAACCTTGGCTGATAAAGAGAAAAGAAGTCGTATGAAAAAGACAAATCAATATATAGATGATATCAACCAACGGATGGATGACCTATATCAAACAACGTATAGTGCTACTCCTACCAATAAAAAAGATGTCAAAAATATAACACAAGATATCGAAGATACCATTCGACAAATTATACAAAGAAATCCTGGCACTAATGTTTCTAATATTGTGAGTATGTATTCACGTATGAAAGTAAAACAAGAAATGCAGGATAAAGCAACTGTTGAGAAGATTAATGATTTCTTTAATGATCAAAGTTTGACCAGCGGTTTACTTCAAGATTATATGGCAAATCGATGGATCAAAGAATTAAAGAACGAGATTGATACCGTTTGTAAGTATATGCCTAAGCTACAAGATGCAATGGATATATTAAAATATGCAACATTGACATCCGATAGTTATTCTAAAGATTTCCTTAGCGTTTCTACTATGAATTATAATTCTGATGAAACTTCTCTTTTCGTGAATCGTTTTGAAGCGTTAAAAAAGAAGTATAAAATAAAAGAGAAAATTTCTGAATATTATGATATGAGTTCCAAATATGGTGAACAAATGGTATATCGTGTACCATATTCGAAAGAGATAAAAAATCTGCTACAAAAGAAAGCTACGGATACGAAGTCTATGATTAATATGCAACATATTGGACTTGGTAGTACAAATGAAGTTACAATCTATGAGAGTGATCATTCAGTTCATACCGATAATCTATTTGATAATGCTGACAAAGATATCAAATCAGCTTTTAATGGAATTAAGATTGTTATTGATCGTAGAGGATATTTAGAATCCGCTATTGAAGAAACCGCTTTATTAGAAACTCAAATCCCAGAGTTCTCTAAGAATTCTTTACATGAACAGTTTGTAAATGAAGCAAAGTCATCATTAGACAAAACTATTTCAGATGATTTAGAAATACCAAAAGGGATAGAAAATGTGACAAATGATGGTCTGGTTACCAAAGATAGAACCAATTCCAATATTGATAATATTAAAATCCCAGGATGTATTATTAAACCATTATTAAGTGAAAATCTTTTGTTGATGTATGTAGAAGATATCTGTCTTGGTTATTACTATTTTGAATTTAAAGGGAATGGGAATAACTTCGATCAATTCTCTACTAAGTTATCTTCCAGAACTAATCTTTCTAGTGGAGCAACTACGATGGATGGTAATATGCAAGAAAGAGGAGATGATTATTTATCAAAAATGATGAATTATATCTCTAGTTATCTTGCTAATAATATTGATGCTGATTTTGTCAATAAGAATGAGAATCTACAAAAAGAGATTTATGCAATATTAAAGCATAATAATACGTATAATGATATTTCTACAACAGAAATGATTAAGATTACCTTTATCCCTGCGGATGATATCACGCATTTCTTTTTTGAAAGAGATCCTGATACTCATCGAGGAGTTTCTGATTTAGCACGCGGTCTAATCCCTGCTAAACTGGCTGCTTGTATCTCTGTCACTGATGCTATCGCAACAATGACAAGGGGTCACGACAAAAGAGTCTACTATGTGAAACAAAACGTCGAGACGAATATTTCACAGACCTTAATGAACGTAATAAGCCAGATTAAGAAATCTAATTTCGGGTTAAGACAGATAGAATCTATGAATAATATTCTAAATATTACAGGTAGATTTAATGACTATGTAATCCCAATTGGACAGAGTGGTGATGCCCCCATCCAATTCGAAGTGATGCAAGGTCAGAATATAGAAACTAATACAGATTTATTAGATCGATTAACAGATCAAGCAATTGGAGGAATTGTGCCAAGAGAATTAGTGGATACCATGAGAGGCATTGATTTCTCATCTCAGATTACTTCTACTAATCTACAATTCATTCGTAAGATATTTAATAGACAATCTTTATTAGAAGAACAATTATCTGAATTCTTTACTTGTATTTATAATTATGAATATGGTACTCAGATAGAAGTAAAGTGTTCTTTACCAGCACCAATCTTCTTACAGATGAACAATATTGTTCAATTATTACAGACTAATACAGATTATGCAAATGCAATGGCTGAATTAGAATTTGAAAGTGACAATTCGGAAGATGGTCAAGCATTAAAATCTCTTTATAAGAGAAACATTGTCAGACACAATCTAGCTTCTTATATTAAGATCGGTGAGTTGGATGCAATAAGAGAAGCAACAAAACAAGAATATGAAATCATAAAAGCTCAGAAGAAAAAAGAAGATGAATAAAAAAATCCCATGTACCAAATTAAGGTACATGGGAAAATTGTTAACTTTAGGTGCTTGACCCTGATGTAGCCTGGGTATCTTTGAGAAACTGTGTAAGAGGTCCTCCACTATTTGTATTACCATTCGTACCTTCGGTATAAGCATAATAATCATAGTCATTAGAGCTAAGAGCAACCTTTTCACTACTCGGCAGATAAGAAGTAACCTTCTTAGCTTCACCCTTGATACTATCATTGCTAAGACTATTAGCAACGTTATATACAGCAGAGTTTTTATTGGATGTTGCATTACCAGTAATATAAGCAAGCAACTGATTTGCACGTTTATTGACTTCTTCATTATCGATAATGAAGCACTGGAAAGAAACATCGATTTCTTTGTTTCCAATATCACCTTTCGTAGTATTATAAATGGAAGTTGTTGCTTTTGTTGGCCATGCGTTACATAACAAATATGCTTTCTCAAGAGATAGCATTGTTGAATCCGTAACAATATACATCATGTTGAAAACTTCGTTTTCAAAACCAGCAGACATATCACCATCAGCAATTAAGCCATGATAAGTTTTAGCCTGAGTACGAGGATCTTTAATTCCTTTCAGATAATACTCGATGAAACGGGTGATGATAGAACCAGATTTCTCCGTGAACGTCATACTTACCTCGTCACCGGACTGCTGTACCACTTTACCAATGGAGTTCATTTCTGAAATTCCATCTGTGAATGTAATATTCTCAGCAGTGATATCTTCAATTCCTTCCAATCCTCGGAATTCATTTTCAAGTATATGACAGAATGCATTTAAGAGTCTTTCGACATCTCCGCCGCTTCCACCTTTTACTGCCAATTTTTCCATAAATGCAGGTTTAGATATAATTACGAGAAACGCATAACCGGATTCGTAGATGTTAAACTGCTTCGCATTTGAAAAGTCAGTCACTCCACGCATCCTTGTATATTCTGCGTAATTATTTGGTTTCTTAGTATATATTTTAAGATCAGCCATTATTAATCTCCTTTCTTATCAGATTTATGCCAAAGCATAGATATTAAAGATTTCGGTCTGAGCAAAGTTCTTAAATTTACATCTAATGGATGCCTGGAAGATTTTATTCTGTGCCATAACAGCATCCTGTGTATACAAGAACTCAAGAGTTTCAAACTTATCGGAATGCTGAAGAATGACATTCTCGACATTAGAACGATAAGTCTCAAGATCATCGTTTGTGATGAACTGGTAACGGAATGCTGGGCATCTATTACGTACATCACGAATTACCGACTGAATTGCAATAATGTTATTGATATATGATAACTGTGTAAAATCTTCCTGAGTCGTATACTCGCTCTCAAGAGTCAGAACACCATTCAAATAACTTGCATAATTCAAATGAAGATCATCAAGCTGTTCTTTCTGATCTTCTGTTGGTGTATATTTCGGACAGAAGTTAATGGTTCCTTCAAGTGCTTCAGGAAATGTCATACCATTAACAATACCACACACTGGTGCATTTCTACGATCGTTTAGATGTGAAATCAATGTTCTAGCCAATCCATATGTAAAGGTGACTTGTACACGTTTTCTCGTAAATGGATCAGAAATACTGTATGTCTGAATATAATCAGCAACAAATTTCGTCTTTGGGAGTTCAGCTGCCGCATATAAAATCGTGTCTTTTGTATAATTGTCCAAACCAAGATCTCTAAAGAAGAAGAAATCTTCTCTAAAGTTAACCAAAGATACGATTGCATTCTTTACGGTAACCGGATAATTTGCATCTAAGCAAGCATCTGGTTTATAACGATCCACGTCAAAAATAGAATCAGTGAATTTTCCACTAAAGAAATTAACCAATTCTGTTTTATAATCATCAGACCCAAATGGTGCGTCACCAAACGTTCCATTTACACCTGATTTAAGCTCAAATCCACCAGCGTTATTCAATTCTATCGTGTTCTCACCGAACGTAATATAATCTACAGATACGCCTTTACGAGTCCTACCAAAAAGAATATCATCCATATAAAGATTAGTCGTTGCAACACCCGTAATATTAGCAACTTTATCAACAAAAGCTTTTACAGCTTCTGGAATAGAAGCTCCCGTGATCTGAACGAGTTGTTCTACCTTTTCAGTAAAAGACATACTCTCATTCAAGTAAACTTTGTCTTCATCAAGACAAAATCTTGTCGTTTCTGTATCTTTATCATGTTCGCCAATAACGCTAATATGATATAACATAAACCCAAGATTTTTAGATAACTGGTAATCAGGACTAATATTAAATCTCTTAGTCGATTTACCTCTACCATTATCAGCAATGACAAATAATGGATATGTAAATACACCATTTGATCCCGTTGTGTCGATATTCGATTCAGCAGCAGTAATCATTTCTGGCAAACCTTTTGTATTAGAAACCGTCTGAGTTTCATACGTAATCTGAGCAGAATTCAGCATGATTGGATCATTATCTTCAGCTTCTGTCGTTTCTTCTCCACTTGTCGGGTTCTTATACAGCAATTCACCATCTGCATTCTTTTTCTGTGTAGATTTAGCCTCTACCTTTGCAACAATTACGATATTTGCAAGTGTTGCATCTGGAGCTACAACACGTTTACACATCAATTCTCCACCATTATCGATGATATTAGCGGCTTGCAATAATGGTTGTCCATGTTTAGCAAAAGAAATATCATATCCATAAAGTTTATAAAAATCTTCTCCAGATATAATATTGATATCTTCAGGACCTCTATCGGAAGAGAAGGCTGTCAAAAAAGTTGGCATGATTGTTGCTTGCGGAACTTCTCTTTGAATACCACTCTGATCGATCCAATTGAATATTGTACCAGGTCTCATTTATTAATTTCCTCCTTTTAAAAATTTTGTTTCATACATACAAATCCGGATAGAAATGTAATGTAATTTATTATAATGTTATGAAAAGGCGCTCTAAGGCATCCTCTCTAATCCCTTAATCCTTCATAATTTTCTCCATAGGTGATGCGATACGATTATCATTCATAATAGCACCAATCACAGCATCATCCCAATTTTCACTAATCAAAGATTGATATGGTGAAATATACTTCGGGACTTCAATAATAGAAATAGGTTTATAACCCTTCATATCTTTTTCTATGGTATTGGATAAGCGAAATGGATTTGCCATATTATTTGGATCTCTACATAATTCTGATATGACTGCACCAAATAGTTGAGCAGATATTTTGTATGATCCTCCATTGATTTTAATAGACTCGAAGAAATAGTCTTGTAATTTATCATAGGGAATACTTTTATTGATATGACCTGTTTTAATAAATAGATTGTTTAATCGCTCTACGTTGGTAATGTCTTGTGGAACTTTCACATTTGATACAATCTCATCTTCATTATTGTCAGTATAATATAATAGTCGATAATCTTCTGGTTGACCGTTTACATTTAGACCCTTCGCTTTTTCTATTCGACCTGGTTTTGTATAAAACATGGAAGGAAAGAAGAATCGTTTCATTCGTTTTGTTACATCTTTTTCTGAACCTTTTAAAATAGTATAATCGATGGTGCCTAATAAATTAATATATTCACCTTCTATGATCGCACACTTTCTACCTTTATCAAAATATAACTCGGGAACGATAAAAACAAAGGTGTCATCACCGCTATAAAATAATGTATTATCTTTTCTCTTAAGAAAAGTAGCTTTAAACTCTGCCATTCACTCTACCTACTTTCTTATATATTATCAAAATGTTGAGGAAGGTAAATTGACAATAGAAAGGAGGATGTAGATCATATTCTACATCCTCGATAGTTTATTCTGTTTCAATTTTAAATGGTACATTAACAGTCGTATCCTCTGGAGATGGAGACCATTCAGTATTTGGATCTTCTTGTACAATAGGTTCCAAAGCAGGATATGAATGATCAATGGAATTAATCTCTAAGATATCCGTAACTAAGATTTTCTTTTCAATTGATTCATAATTCTTAGAGCAATCTAATACAATTTTAGATAAAGACTCTTTCTTATATCCATCAAAAGTATGCATAGAACCTCTGGTAGCAGGATCTTCTTCAAAATCTTTTATTTTACCTCTAGAAACAATAAGTTTTCCAGATCTATCAATATGTAGAATGCTTACCAAATCATATTGTTTTATAACATATTTTAAACTCGGTTCATTTGTGTTTTTAAATTTAATTGTGATTTCTCTTGCTTTAATAATTTTATAAGTATATATATTTTCATTTATCATATTCATACTCCTTAATTATCAACAGATTGTTTCGGTGGATTATGTTTCATTACAATTTCATTTAAGAAAAGTCTAATATGATTTCTCACTTTATCATAGAATGTAACTTCTTCTTCGTCTTCATGATTATAATACTTTAAACCTAAGATATTCTTAATAAAGTAATACATAAACACATGCTCATCCACTTTATCTGGAGACATATTCATGGAATACTTTGTGAAAACGATTACGAATTCCTTAATATAATCTTCTTCATATTCTTCTCCAAATTCACTCACTAACACAGGAAAAATATCATATAGATTATTGATAATCATTTTTGTACTATTATACTTATAAATCCAATCAGAACAAACCTTTTTAAACTTTTCTAATTCAATTTTCTTAACACGAAGTTTACCAGTATTCTGATAAAGAGCTTGCATCTTTTGATATGTATAGGATTGCACAAACGCATCATGAGCTTTCATACTCATTTCTGCTTTCTCCGGATCTTCTTCTTTTATTTTTTCTGCATATTCTGGTAAATGAGTCATAAAAATATATCTCTGATTATTATTATACTTAGAGAATTCTCCTTTTGTCTCATCATAAAGCTGCTTATAAGACTCTTCCAAAGAACTATTCAAATCCGTCATCATAGCATTTGAAAAACTATCTTGAATAATCTGTTCAAACAATCCTTCTACAACATAATTTCTTGCTTCTTTTTGTGATACATAACCGATATTAGATCCACCAATTAAAGTATCAATATATTTCTTAAACTGATCAGGAAGCATATTGAAATAACTAACTTTTTTGCTATTATTTCGATAGGCATCCAAAGCATTCATAAACTTTGTTACGTCTTCTACAGACATATCCTCATTGAATCCCATACCAGAAAACATAGCACTTACATTACTCTTAACAGAATCTTCTGTAATGTCAATACTTGTTTTCATAGTGTCTGGATCCATCTCTAACAACTCTTCAACCGTAAGACGATTCTTATTTAGATTTTCTTGAGATAATACATTATTAATCTTACCAGTAAAAGGATCAATATTGACCATAACTTCTTGACCTTCTTTTTCCATTTGAAGATCCTCTTCTGTAGGGGTATAATGTTCCATTTTCTCTACAGCCGTCATATCATCCAACAGTTCACCAATTTCTTCCGCTTGTTCATCAGTAATCTCTTCTGTAATTTCATCCATTACATCTGATGCTTTTATTAAATCTTCATATGTTTTATCTACACTATTCATTCCTTTATGTCCTCCGTTATGCTATTCTTCTTCTTTTAAATAATATTGAATTTCTGGTTCTACCATATGTTGCAATGACAATTTGATATATGTCAGTATGATAGAACGATTCTCTCTCACAAATGGAACAATATGATGCTGGAATAATTCTTCACTATTCTCAACAACTACCATACTCAAATAATTTGATACTTGCACATTATTACTAAAGACACTCTGAATGAAAGTCTCAAAGTCAATATCAAATGCACAGATATTATCTACGACATAATCTAAATTAGAATGAATCGCAACAATCTTATTATTTAGATTATTATAAACCTTTTTGCTATAAAGTGTGTTAAAGTCTTTTCCTTTTGTTGATAACTCTCGATCCATTAATTCATAAAGTGCATTCTTTTCTTTCATAATATAATTCGTAAAGAAATTCACAACGTTCTGCATAAATTCCGATACTAAAAAAGAGTACAAGAAAAATGCTTGTGCATGAATATCATTTTGATTAGAAGTTTCTTTACATTGAATTCCATAAAAGCTAGAGATTCTCTGTACAATTAGAGAATAAATCTCAAATCGTTTATCAAGAATCTCCTTATTATAAGCTGGATATAAATCTAAACATTTCTTAAAATCTTCTTCTAGAGAATATACCAAATTAGCTTTTGGCATTGAAGATACACGGTTTACTAACATATTCTTCTCTAGAATATCCATAATCATTTCATCTGAAAAATGGGCAATGACACTCGATACTTCCGAGTTCGTCACTACACTATATTCAGAATTATTTGATAAAAATATCATAATGATAAATCTCCTTTCTAAGAGGCATTTATTGCCTAAGATTACTATAACGTTATCTAAACTGTAAAACACAAAAAATAAAAATACACTTCTCCTAATGCATAAGAGAAGTGTATTCTATATTATCTTAAATCTATAATATTATCAAATTCTTTTTGTAAATCAGAACGTTGATCTTCTGATTCATCATCATTCATTTCATAGAAGATTTTATCTGGTAGATTTGTCCAAGCATGTTCTTGTTCGATAGAATCAGGATCCATATGATTCATTCTAGCATATGCTTGACGATATCTCTTATTCCTTAATAATACTTCAAGAGCTTTTTGATCTTCATTGAATTGCTGCTCTTCCCATTCTTTATAAGAAACACTAGAATCACTATTGAGATATTCAATCTGCTGAGATAGATCTGTTTCTTCATCCATTTCAATACTATTGACAATATCTTGATATGTTTCTTCTAGACCGAGCATAACTTCATCTTCATTATCTGTGTGAAGAACAGTTTTATCAAGTCCAAAATTCTCCATAAGGTTTTTACCTTCATACCAAACATATAATGCAATGAGATAAGAGAATATCTGGTCATCATGAGCATTGTCGGCATGTTCGATTCTACCATTCTTCTTAACTTCCAGAGTTACTAACTCATTGAAGATAATCGGAGAGATGAATTTAGCTTTATGATATTCCATACGATCTTTTAGAATTTCCATAAGCAATTCTCTGGTAGATTTTGTCTGGTCTAAACCGTATACTTTAACTTTTTGTGTCGATTTAACAACTTTAACACCGTTAAATCTTTCTTCCATAACCCTATCTTTAATTTCAAAATAGAGATTACGTTTAATCTTAGATTTTACTAATGTGCTTAATACACTAGCTCCAAAACCTCCATTGCGCTCGACATTAACAATAGCATTAGGTAGATACTTAATCACAATTTCATATATTACTTTTGCTAAATCATTCGTCGAAATATAATTACAGTTGAAATCTGCAACTACCTCAGTTGTTCTACTATCTATAATTGTAATAGTAGAACTATCTTGACTATAACCACCAGAGACATCGACTCCTATGATTGGAGGATAAGCTCTAGACATGGTTACATCCATTGGTTTATAAAGATTAAGGAAATATAATCCATTCATCAACGGAATTTGTTTAATAGGTTCTGACATTATTAATCGTTCAACTTGATCAAGATCTTGTTGTTTAAATGGAGAATTAGAAGACGATTTAGACCATTCAAGAAGAACTTCTCGTCTAATAGCAACCCAGTCTTTCTTAAGATCAAGAACCATTTCCTTAAAATATTGGCTATCAGAACCAAGTTGTTGATATGTATATCTAATATAGAAGAAGGTAGAAGACGTATTGCTATTCTTCACTTCAGTTAATTTATTCATATCGAAATCATAGAATGCTTCATTCCACATAGTTGCGGATTCTTTCGTCTTATAAGCATCCAATCCTTCATCAGTTGTCATATCACCAGGTGTTGTAGTAATTAGAATACCATAAGGTGCACCATTTCGTTTAGCATTATCAGCAGCAGTCTTAAATGCAGGAGTTGCAGCCGAGTATATAACGCTATTATATAAAATAAATGCATACTCATCATACCAATGGATAGGCATGGTACAACCACGACCTAAACTATTAGCTAGATTGGCATTTCGTGCACCAGCTTTCGTAGTGATTTTATTACCATTAATGATATTAGTAGTACTTTCAACGTTATTCGATGCTTTCTTTATTTTACCATCAGGAGTTCTCATTTCAGTCATCTGTAAATATGATGGTAAAGCTTCTCGTATATCTTTTAAACGACGTAAATTCATCTTACTATCGTCATGTTTCTTGTTCATAAACATAATTTCAGAGTTCGTGGTACCAAAGTTAAATACCCAGAGTAGCCAGACTAAAGCTTTTAGTTTCATTATATGACGTCACTCATATAAATGCTAGGTCATTTCCTAGTCACCTCTATTACAGAGAGTGGACAGATCATTTGTACATCTTATATTTAATAATATAAGAGCTGTATTTTTCTTCCCTATTTAACGACTAAGGGTTCTACTCCCCCGCAAGGGGATGATCGTTGAACGTCTATCTAAATGAATAGATAGTTCGCTGCTAAACATCGGCTTGTTAATAATGGTTTAGGACCTTCTTACTAAGGCTTTTATTTCACCTTGCCATCATCCATATCACTTTTTTCTGCTTTCGCAACTATCACGCTTATCTTTACAGATTACGTTGTAGTGGATATGGCTATTGACCGACTTCCTAGCAATTAACACAGGTGAACACTCTAATCACTTAGAATGCTGCGCTTTTGCCTTATACGGCTACGCCCATAGTTTTACCATGCTGACGAGGAAACTCTGCAAACATATTCCAATTCATCAGGAAACCAAAGTTTAATGCCAAGTTACCACGGTGTAAATCATATCGTTTACCACCACCAACTTGACCACCCTGGTCAGGTATTCGAACCACTTCTCGGATAAAGTACCAGAAGTTTATAATGCACTCTCTAAGGATTTTTCGTTTCATAGTTGTATTTAGATTCGGATCTCTTGGATTAACCCCTATCAAATCCGGATCATACACTACCAGAAAGAATTTATTATTTTCTATCCCTTTTTGTTTCAAATAATAATGCATATTCAAAAAGGATTGATTACTAGTCGACATATGATAATATGCAGTAATTTGTTGTTGACTGACAACCATAAGTCTCTGATTCCCCCTTTCTGAGCTTTCAGTTATCTAAATGTTCGGCTCGAAAGGAATATAGAGACAAAAATAAAAGAGGTATAGAAATTAATCTATACCTCTTTCTCTTATGTAACTAAGCAGCTTTGTTTCTCTTCTTAACAGCTTTCTTATAATTTATGATTTTACGTTCTTTAGCAAATTCATAAATAAAGTTATCTAAAGATCTCATAAATCCAAGTCCACCAATAATGATCATTGGTATCCAGAATTTCATCTGAATAACCCATGATAACTTAATGGCTGTGAAGAGAACTCCTGTTAACAATGCTACTGTGATTAATGCCCATGTTTTTACTTTACTCATAATTATTTTCTCCTTATGGTTTATTTATTTTCAGTTACTACTATATCACGGTAATAATATATAAGTGAAATATAGCAGTTTATCAATCTGGAGTATCTGCAAAACTGATGGGACGATATATTGTTTCTTTATCTGACTTGATCTTCTTTCGAACAGGACGCATCTTCGTAAACTCTTGTGGTTTTTCCATGAACACTAGATCCATAGTAGAAGGTGCAGTCTTCTTATACATCAGAGGATCAATGATATTAGTTTTAAACTTCTGATATTGCAATGTCGTTGTTACACTTGGATTTGCATTCAATGCTTTATTCAATGTAATTAATGAATATTTGGTATTCGGAATTCCCCAATCAGGTTTCTCTAATACATCTTCTTTCTCAATAATCTCTTTTCTTATCTGATTTGATAAGATAATTTCCAAATGAATTGCATCAATATTAATCCCACCATCCATAACAACTTCAATCAATCTTGTAATGAATTGATCTTTCGTCAGATTCTTAATTGACTCTTCTTTATTTAACAGAGCTGTTACACCCTTCAGAGTCTTAGATAATTCATCATTATCCATATTAATCAAAAATAAGTTATCTGTTTTCATTTCATCAAAGCTAATATAATAATTATCATCGATTAAATGTTTATCATCCAATTTCAATAATAACTCTTTGGATAGATAAAGATTCTCTTCATTCTGTAATGAAATCTTATGCTGGGTTCCATCTGGTAATTGAATACTAAATCGAGTGCAATAATCATTCCAACTCAGATTATCATTATCATCTTCTGAGAATATTGATTCACAATCAATGACGATATGATACTTGTCTGGTTGTGGGATACCTTCTTTAATCTTGATAATATTAAAGTTTAATCCAAAATAATTATAGAAGATATCTTGGAACTCTGGAGTTATAACACGAGATTCCAACAAATGTTTTGCTGATAGCATTCTCTGTGTAAGCAATGATGATAATAACTCAGATGCCATTTGTCCAATATTAATTTCTCGGTTAGTAAAGTAAAGATCACCATAACATTTTCTACAAATTCCGTGACCCCATACCGCAGATTCACAAGTCATTGGGCTACGCATCAATAATGTTTTACCAATGAGATCTTTGTTATCTCTAATTGGATTTGATGATATCCGATATTCAATCCCACGTTCTGAAAATCGATAATATCGTCCTTTGTAGATATCCAATATCGCTTCATTCTTAATATAAATTGGAATCAGGTTCTTAGTTCTACATGAATACTCTGGATTTGGATTTAAGAAAGTATCTCGATTATTTAATGATAAAATACGAGCAAATGCTCCTGAAGTTCCAACGTTCTTGTGGCTGATAATCAGCGCCTGTCTTCCTTTCGAAGATTCCATGTAATAATCTCGAATATTTCGTACACCATTATTTGCAAATGACGAATTAATGACCGTAGGATAAATTCCACCTTCACCATCGACCACTGTACCAATATTGATCAAATACTCTCGATATTGTTTTCTATTGATTCCCTCCTTGGCTCGGAAGGCATCTGCAAGACTATGGTTTGATTCTTTTATCCTTTGGATTGCAATGTTAGTCTTTTGATCACCGATATTTTTTACATCCTGTAAAGGAACGTTAGAAAAATCCGTATGTGTACACTCATAGAAGATAGAATCTTCATTCATTAATTTTAAAGTGTCTTCATTATTAATCGTATTAAAGTAATACAAAGCAAATTCATCATTTGCTTTAAATAATTCTAATGTATCATCAATAATAACATTCAAATCAAGATTACTATAATTTTCTCTATGGATATCCAAGAGATTATCATCAATATATTCTTTGATATCATCCGCAGTGAAATTCTCTGACCAATAAAAGAATCGAGATGTTAATCTGTCATTAGTTGATAATGGTGCTTTCCAAAACATGATATTCATGAAATATTCAAAGATTGATAATATTACAGATTCATTATCTTCAAAAACAACATTAACTTTCATTGCATGTACTTGTTCACGTTCAATCCCATCTCGAAAGATATTAAACAACCATTGAAAATGTGTCATGAGATTATCATTGTGAATATCTTTTGTATAAATTGTCATAAAACCCGCTCTTACTAACTCTCCATAAATACCATAATTGTTGATATTTTGTGCAAGTAAATTCACACCTTCCACTTTTCGTCCTCCTTATACTTACAATACTTATTGTTAAGTTTTCATAGATATTATTTCCTATCATTGACTCCTATCATCTTATCTATAATATATAACCAAACGGTAAAATACCCGTTACCTACTAACTTCGGTAACGAGTATCTCTGATATCAAAATTGTACAAATAGGGGGTGGCTAAGTTAGCGAGTTACCATTTATAATAAAACTTATGTAAAGTCTTATTACCGATCTTTTGCTCCAAACTTATCAAGAAGTCCAGCTTTGTCACCTTTCAGATAACTCTTCTGAGTCTCTTTGGCAACACGTTCAGCTTTTCCGCCATATTTAGCGAACATTTTGTTTTCATACTCAAGAGCTTTTGCCCGATGGAATGTAAACTTCTTCCAAGCCGGATCATTCTTCTCTTTAGCTAACTGATAAGCTGCCATTTTTTTACGACGTTTCAGGTCATCCTTCTTAGAAAGACGAACCAGAGTTCTATTTTTCAGTTTTGCTTCCGTAACTAGGTATTCACCAAGTCCACCAGCTTCACAGAATTTCTCTCTTTCTTCATCATTCATTTCAGCTACTTCGCAAGCGATCATCAGCTGTTCAAATTCATCTTTATTTTGAATTGTATTTTCTACAGTTACATTGGTCCTGCCAGATGTAAATAAAGCCATGATATAATATCCTCCTTTTATATGATATAATTGAAGTAATTTTCAACTTTTTTATCTATATGTTATAGGATGGTCATCTTAATTGAAACTTAATGGAACGAAAACTTATAAGTAAAGCTCATACAAGGAGGAATTAAGAAGTATGTTAGAGCAAGAACGAAAAGGAATTATAGATTTATATCATAATGATATGGTAGATACTTTAAAATTAATCTACCCTCATTTAACGAAAGAATATATAGGAAAAGCAGTAAAAGAATCGATTAAAAAACGATATAAAGAAGTTCCAGCAAAACTTCACAATAGTTATACAGGGGATGAACAAAATGTAAATCTATTGAGTGTCACGCAATGGATACTTAAAAAAGAACCAATTATGACTGCCTATGGGGTGTTGTTTAAGAAACATGCAGATTCTGTTAATCCGTTGACTGATATGATTGCAATGTTTATGAATAACCGTGATATTCATAAAGCGGAAATGTTTAAATATCCAAATGGTTCGGAAATGTTTGAGAAATACAATCTATTTCAATCTTTGGATAAAGTTGATTGTAATGCTATTTATGGCATTCTGTCAGCGGCTTCAAGTGCTTTATATAATATTGATGTAGCGGCATCCATAACAGCACAAGGTCGTTCTTTAATATCATCAGCAACGATGTTTTTTGAAATGTTTCTATCGAATAATGTAAAGTTTGCATCATTAGATGAAATCTTAACATTCATCAACAATATTCGAAGAGAGAAACCACAGAGACAATATCAAGATAGTATGATATTAGATCGGGATATTTCAAGAGAAGAATGTTTTGCAAAGATCGTGTTAACAATTGGTGATTATCGAAAAGGTATCATTAAATGGATTCCAAAAGAAAAAGATTTAGAAATTATTTGGAATGCAATCTCTCACTTGACACAAGAAGACGTTAATCGAATTTATTATAAGAATAATCTGTATGAATTCTTTGATAATACATCTATGACAAAAGCGTTGGTGTATATCTTAGAGAAAATGGAAACTCCATACTTAGATCCCAATAAAGTACCAGAAGAAATTCAAGTAGAATTAGAAACATTATTGAGTCTTGTGAGAGAATATGTGTTTTATAATCATCAAGTAATTGATCGTATTGAGAGAAATGGTCATATGGTAAAAAATGTGGCATTAATATCAGATACTGATAGTGCAATTGTTTCGTTTGATGCATGGTATCATTACGTATTAAATAAAGTAAAAGGCATCAAATTAAAGATTAATCAGGCAGAGGTTGAGAGAGTCGTAGAAGAAACTTATAATACGAAATGGGAAAAAGAAATCACAGAAAAAGAATTGGATTTTGATTTTATCAATGATAAAGTAATAGAAGTTCCTAAGAAGAGAAGAATCATTGAATATGTAACAAATAAGACAATGAAATTCTCAATTTTGAATATTATCGCATACTTATGCGGTCAGTTAATTAATGAATATATGATAGCATATACAAAAACAAATCATTCATATGCGGATGGTAAGAAATGTTTGATTATCATGAAGAACGAATTTACATTTGGAACAACTTTAATCACAGAAAGCAAAAAGAATTATGCATCCATTCAAGAACTTCAAGAAGGTCATATCATTAATAATGGTGATGGTAAGATGGATATCAAAGGTTTACCGATGACAAAATCTACCGTCTGTGAAAGCACAAAGAAAGACTTACAAGCATTATTAAAAGATGAAGTGTTAATGGCAAATGAAATTGATCAAATTCGAATTATTAAGAAATTAGCGATATTAGAAAAGAAGATTTATGAAAGTATTCGAAATGGTGATAAAGAATATTATAAACCAGCATCCATCAAAGCATTAGACAGTTATAGCGATCCAATGAGAATACAAGGTATCAAAGGAGCTGTAATATGGAATGCGGTACGAGATCCAGAGTTAGAAGCAATTGATTTAGAAGCACGTAATCGAATTGATATCGCAAAAGTAAAAATTGATGAAGAAAATATTATTAAGATTAAGGATAAGTATCCAGAAGTATATCAAAGATTCGTGGATATGTTTAAGGATGATAGTATCATAGAAGATCCAAATAAAAAGAAGGGTAATTTAAGCCCTCAAGGTAGGATTAAAAAATCAATCACTTCAATTGCAATTCCAACCGAAGTACAAGTTCCAAAATGGGTATTAGAATTCATTGATTATACAACAATTATCAATGATAATTTATCTAATTTTCCAAAAGAACCATTAAATATTATTACGATGAATAATGACAATGTAAATTATTCCAATATTATGAAAATATAATAAATTACCAGATACGTATTTGATTACGTATCTGGTACCATTTTTTAATCAACATTAGCCGCAATAATTAATCGAATCCGCATATTCTTTTCTGCTATCTCATATCTCCTATTTAATGATTGATAATCTGAAACTGCACATAAATTCAATTGGTTTGCTCTTTGATTAATTCTCTTTCGTTCTTCAAAACATTCTCTAATGGAATCACATAAGTTTTCTCGTGTTTGAGGGTTCTCTGAATCGAAAAAATGAACAATATAATGTTCTAGTTTTTCTGTGATCTCTGTTAATTTATCTAAAATTTCATACATTCATAAATCCTCCAATACAAAATTTTTATATTTATTATATAGTCGGATTCAAAATATAAAAAGAAAAATACCACATATAGAGAACGACCCTATATGTGGCTGGTTTGATTTAAAGAATTCTTTCTGTGCTCAAGTTTCCATTATCGTCAACTACGAGTTTAAATTTTGAACCATTGGGTGAACGAAGAATTCCTGTATATAACATACCATCTTGACCAATCGAAACTTCCATGTCTTCATTTGTTCGATCTTTTGCTTTCACCCCACCAAAAATAAATCGTGTAGCAGCTTCTAAACTAATGATAGGAAATGTGATTTCTAAAACTCTTCGTTTATTGATTAAATCTGTCACGAAACGTGCTCCTGGAGTGGCATCGGAACTAACTTTTGTTGATAACTCCATAGAGTTCTGCTCAATGCCAGATTCCATATTATCTAATCTTGCTTTTGTCACAATAGCTTCTGGTTGATCAGAAGCTTCTAAGTTAGCATTATAATTCTTCCATTGCTGTCGTTTATATTTAAATGCCATAATAAAACTCCTTTCATTTTTAATTAACTGTAAATTCTGATAATGTAATATCATCATACAATAATGAATACGTTTTTGAATTCGTTTGTCTAATTCTTAATTTATCTTTTAAATCATTTAGTGTAATATAATTAGAATCATTTTCTAATTCTGATACTTTTTCTGGAATCATAAATTCTTCTTCTTCGATTTCATCATCAGGAGTGTGAAACCAAACCTTTACATCTTGATCTTGTGGTTCATTTTTTCCGATATAAACTTCTTCTTTTCCAAATTGATTTAGATCAATTAAGACTCTCCACTCAGTTTCATTTTTATATTTCCATACAATAACACCATCTTGATTTTCAATCTCAATGAATGTTGTATCGGAAGGTATATGGTTCATTAAATCTTCTAATTTAAATTCTAATGCATCTAGCCAATCTTTTAATTCATATCCTCTATGATCAATATCAAGAGTATCCATTAAACGAAAAGCTCCATTATTCTTTGGTTTTAATTTATCGATGATAAATATTGCCATAATATCCTCCTATTTACAATCTATGATCGTATAGCCAAGATTAGAATTTGTAGAAATATAAATATTATATTTTTCTGTATGATTATATTCATTGATGAAATCTACGGTTGTTAATAAATAGAATCCGCCTTCAAATCCACCCACAAAGAATCTTGGTTGCTCATATTTCACAGGACAAGCATAATAGATATATTGATTTTCTAATGCGGTTAATTGAAACTGTATTCTTGTAGTAGAAGATAATTGTTTTGTTAAGGTACGAATAAACGCAGAAGTAATGGTATTTGGTGTTAAGGTAGAAGCACCATAATAAATTCCATTTACAAATGAAATGGTGACAGCTTTTGAAGAGGTTCCACCTTTCTCATCAATTGCACGTAATGTAAACATAGTATCTTCTGTGATTAAATCACTAACTGTTATCGATTGCAAAGCAGTTGTAATATCTTTACCGTTCAGCGTTAATTCCATTGGAACTCGATTCATTTTCCAATTAAAGATAATTTTATTGATTGTAGATCCTTTTTCTGCTAATGTAATATTACTAGTAAAAGTTTCTATCTCTATTTTCTTATAGGATAATTCATTTACTTGATTTATTAGAGTGGTAACCAATTGATTGATCTTGGCAGAACTCCAAGTGGCATCTTCTTTTGCATCTTGATCGTCTATAATGGCACCTTCAAATTCCTTTTGTTTTGGAAATAAAATGTTTAATTTTCTAGTATGATCAACTTCATCAACAACAATAGAAACAGATGGATTCTCAGTATTGGATATTCCTATATTACCAGTCTCAAATGTCATATTTGATCGTTCAATACCTAATTCCATTCGATCTAATTTATTTTTTGTAATAATAGAATCTGGTTGTTTCTCTATGGGATATTTCTCATCATAACTTTCCCAATCATTTTTTTCATATTCATATGGCAATGGTATTCACCTCTATTCTATTTTCGTTTTGTTGTTTTAACAAATTTAGAAGCTTTATTTGATATTGTGTTTTTAACATTAGAGACAACTTTTGTCATCTTAATATTTCCTGGAAGTTCTTTTTCTAAATGATCTTGTCTTCCTTGTTTTGCTCTTGCTTTTTTCTCTCTTTTAACCTTTGCGTTACTTTCAGCTGCCTCTTGTCTCTTCTCGACCATTATTTCGGCACTAAGCACTAATCTATCGATAACTTCTTGATTAAACGTTTCTGTATATTTTAGCTTGTTAAAGAGACCTTGTCTGATCATCAGGAGATAGGCAAAGTAAAGAGATTTCACATATCCAACAACATCTTGTGGATTCTTTTCTTTTGCCACTTCTTTCATATTTCTCTTTGGCATCTTATGTTTCATATCCTTAAAAAACATATCATTTTTAATAAAAGCATGTACGAATGTATAGAAGAATGATGGATCATTTGCATAGAATCTTACATAGTAATCTTCTAATCCATACCCTGTTACTTTCTTTTTTACATTTGGATCATTAGGGTCTGGTTCTGTAAATTCAATCAAAATATCATAATAGAAATCTGAGATTTTCTCTGACGGTATTTTAATATAAGCAATATATCGTTTACCATCTTTATATAAATGGTTTTTAATATTCGCCATTCTACCAGCTTCTCGAACCATAATTTGATTTAGTTTATTGGTATATAATACGCGATACATTTCTCTATTAGAAATTACGGAATTAGCAACTCCCATAGGATTCTGTATATATTGATTGAAATTCATACGCATAATCTTTACCTCCGTGGTAATTCTTATTGCTATGTCGAATCAATATTTTTAGTCAGTAAGATCATAATAAGACCTTACTGACTAATTGTCTGTTATTACGGCTCAGTCGGTTCCTCAGGATCACCTTCACCCTCTTCAGGTTCTTCATCTTCTGCTTTTACCGTTTTATAATTCTCACGATTTAAAACTCTACCATCTTCGTCTGTGACGTTTGCAAACTGCATACAACGGAAGATTTCTCTCTCATTCAGTTCAAGTATTTCTTCTTCATCTATACGATCTGGATATGGAACTTTAATATCAGAAATGAATCTCGGTTGTTTTGGTGTAACGGTAACCGTTCTCAATGTTCTTGGATCAACTTCGATATATGACATATAAATTCTCCTTTCATTTTATCATTTACATAAATGTTATGCTCAGATCCGTCATTTGCTCTAGTTAGATAAATCCAAGCAAATTCCAACCTGTAAACAATATATTAATTTATACCAATTCCTAAGAAAGAAGGGAGGAGGGAATATGACATGAGACAGATTAAAGTGTCAAAGTCCAAGCTTAAAATACGAGATACACAGACAGGAGAATTTAAAGATGTAACGATTGGTACATCTGGCTCTGGCACGGGAGCAAACATTAACGACAATGTGGAATCAACAGAATCTACATGGAGTTCTGATAAATTAAAAAAAGAAATCACGCAATTAGCAAAAAAACTACAATTAACAGAAGAAGAATTAAGAAATTTGATAGGACAATCAAAACCTTTTATTACACGAGTGAAATCTACTAACGGTACCTATGCAGAACATATGAACTATTCAACCGAATTAACAGTTCAATTGTTCTTTGGGTCTGAAGATGTAACGTATTTATATGAAGATCGCAATTTTTATTGGAAACGATATACAAATGACGAAGAGAAAGATGATGCGTGGAATAACATCCATAATTATTGGTGTAAATCCATTTATATTGATATCAATGACTTAGAACCTCAAACTGTCAACGACTTTGAATGTCAATTCTGGGTTGATGATGAGATGTTTAGTTCAAGTTTTGAAACTGAATAGATACAAGGAGGAATTAACAAAATGGCTGAAATGAAAAGCTATGGTAAAATTTCAATTTTAAATATGACAAAAGTCGGAACTCTGATTGTTAATCCGAGATGTAATATGCCGTTAACAGTCGTAAGAGATCCTGATACTAATACTTATACTCCTACTTGGAGTGGTTCAAATGCTTTGGTTATTGATCCGTTGGTCACATTTGATGGCGTCACCATCGCAAATACGAATGCAAATCTCGAAATTATTTATCAGAGACAGTTTGGTAACGATGCTGCGCAAAATGTAGTTTCTGGATCGGATGGTGAAACAATTAATGCCAGTAAAGCTCTTGAGGTAAAAACAAATAAATTTGTTGGTGCTAGTTCAAAACTGTTGACGTATATTATGAGTGTCACATATACAGATCCAAAATCAAAAGTTCCAGTGAATGTGCAAGCTAGACTTACTTTTACCTTACTGGATAACCCTGGTATTGTAAAATACATTGCTCTTTCTGGCGAGAATGCCATACTTTACAATGCAAATCAAGAAGTCATCTCTGGTGCAACAATTACGATAACAGCAAATTTAACAAATGTAACAATGACTGGATGGCAATATAAAGATGCATCTGATACTTGGAAAAAGTATCCAGGTTCCACGGATACGTCTGCAAGCTTAACAGTAAAACATGATGATCTTGATAATGGTGCCAGTGTATTCGTAAACGATGTATTAACAGTTAAAGCAATTACTAATGTTGGTAGTGTATTTGATATACTTTCTATCTATAAAGTGCGAGATGGCGCTGCTGGCGGTAACTCTCTTTCTATATCATTAACAAATGATAGTCATGTAATTCCTTGTGATTCAAACGGTGTGCCATCGACATACGAAGGTGCTGATACGAAAGTTACTATTTATGAAGGCGGTATCGATGTTTCTGGAGATTATATGACAACTGTAACTCCAAATGTTACCGTAGGAGCATTAGATTATAATTTTGAAGATAATACGAAAGTTTTTAAATTAAATTCATGGACTGGATCTGCTACTGTAGCATATGTCACTTTCACTTGTACAGAGAAAGACCCAAATAATCCAAGTCAACCTGCAACTAATGCAAGAGTTATTATTGCAAGAATGACATTCACAAAGATTAAATATGGTGCGGATGGAGCGCCTGCTGTTGTATATTCTTTGGTTCCTACTAACTATGCTTTGAATAGGAATATCAGCAATGTTCTTACTCCTAATAAAGTGACCTTTGCTTCCTATAGTAAAACTGGTTTAAATAGTAGGGTTCCATTTAATTGTAAATTTAGAATAAAAACAACAACTTCTGCTACACCGGATATTGATGGGGTTACAGGATGGACTCAGACTTATCAATCAAGTTCTGTAGAAAGTTCTTATACTATGACAAGTATTGGAACTACTGTGACTGCTATTAGAGCAGAAATGTATTTAGATGGTTCTTTTGACACTGCCAATTTATTAGACACACAAATGGTAATTATTACCAAAGATGGTCAAACCGGACAGCCTGGTACAGATGGAGCTGGTGGAATTACTCCTACGATTGGAAATGACGCAGAATTGATTCCTTGTAATACAGATGGTAAAGTCACAGCAACAAAAGATGTTGTCATTCCTTTCCGTGTATATATGGGAACAGAACGTATTGATGCTACTTTAGCAGCATCTGGTTTAGTAACTGGAATCACACAGCAATCTACTACAGCATCCACTACTACTGCGGATGGATCTCTTACTTTAAGATTTGCGGGTGCAAGTACATTGGGTGGCACCACTAGTGGATCTGTTACCTTAACGTTCTCCTATACGGTTGCTGGAGTTGCCCAGACAGCCGTTCGTAAATTTGCTTGGTCGAAGAATATACGAGCGGCAGATGGTGTAAACCCAGTATTATTCCAAATTTATAATACTGGTACTGATACAATCTATAATGGTCAGAATAATGTAACATTGCAGACCCAGATGGTAGAAGGTGCAACAATTGTTAATACTGCTACTTATCAATGGTCTAAACTGAATATAGAAACAAGCACTTATACTGTACTAACAGGAAAAACAGCAAGTAGTTTAGTTGTAGAAGCTAGTGATGTTGATGGGATGGCATACTTTAGATGTATAGCTACTTATAAAAGTATTGCTTATCCTGCGTATTACACCGTTTATGATAAAACGGATCCTTTCCAAGTATATCCCTATTCATCCCTTGGTACACAATTATTAAATCCAGGAGATTTTATGGGAGCTATCTTTACAAGGATTTATCGTGATGGAGTAGAAGCAGATGTGTTAAAAAGTACAATTATGTCTACTACTGCACCTGCATCTCCAGCAGAAGGTGATTTTTACTATCATATCAGCAAGACTGCTGGTGTTGGTAAGATTACTTTAAAAAAACGAGTTGGAACAAACTGGGTTGATCAAGCAACTCTAGGAAGTCCGGATAATATCACTTATAAATATTTTAAAATGGATATTGAGGGAAGTATTGTTGATATGACGACACCTTGGGCACAAGGGAAGGTTATTTATTTTGATCACGAAGATGCAAATCCTATATTAGATTTAACTGTTATGGTTACAGAAACAACTTAAAGAAATACAATTCTATACCCCAACAGTTTTTGTTGGGGTATTTTATTAGTAAAGACTTAAATAGGAGGACTGAAATGGCTACCCAAACAAGCTTTGGTAAAATCGTAATTACAAAGATTGAAGATGCTTTGAAAGTTAGTATTGAAACATCTTCTCAATTCTTTAAATCATCAAATGGGATTACATATACTCCTAATGAAATCGTTTTAACTCCGAGTTTTACAGGAAAAGCAACTTTTAAGAATTGGCAAGTATCATCAGATGCTGGTGCTACATGGACAACTTTTGGAACTATAGATGGAATTTCTATTGCAACAGTTAATGGAGTTCCAAATTGTTTAAAAATTTTAAACACAAGCTCTATCTTTAATAATACGACAAAAATGGTAATCTTTCGAGTGAATATCAATGAAGATATTAATATCTATGATGTCATGTCCATTGCTAAAATTACAGATGGAACAAATGGTGCTGATGGATATAACTCGCAAGTGCTTTATTTATATAAGAGATCAGTATCCATTCCTACAATAGATTGGTCTGGAAATCTCACTTTCAATTTTACAAATAATACACTTAGTCCAATACCGAGTGGATGGTCAAGAGAAATACCGGCAGAAAATGGTCAGGCATTATATGTGACAGTAGCAACTGCATATTCTACTTCATTAAGTGATACGATTGCTAAGAATGAATGGAGTGCACCTGTTCTTATGAATGTTGGTATTACTGGTGAAGAAATCACATATCAACAAAGTTCTTCTGGAACTATTGTGCCTACTAATACTTGGTTATTAACTATACCTGCTATAAATCCTGGTGAATATTTATGGACGAAAACAGTTATTGTTTATAGTGATGGTAAGAAATCATCACCAGCATATTCCGTAAGCCAAATGGGTAATACTGGTATTAGTGCCAAATCGGTTGATATTAGTACTTCTACACAGATATTTAAATCTACTGATGGAGGTATTACATTTGCCCCTGACACTATTGTTCTTAATCCAATCTTCCAAGGTGGAATTAGTTACAATATGTGGCAGTATAGTATTGATGGTGGATCTACATGGGTTAATATTACCTCCAATAATACTGGTGGTACTGGTAATATGATGATTGCCAGTGGAGTATTGACTGTTAAGAAAGAGTGTGATTTATTTACAAACATAATTACTTCAATATCATTAAAATGTATTAGTAATGATACTAATATCAGCGATACGATCACTATTGTGAAATTATATGATGTGACTGATATCCAAATCGGTGGACGAAACTTAGTTATAAATTCTACTGGAAATTTAGGATCGACTATTAAATGGACCAATGCACCAAATTTAAATAGTGTTTCCGTTGTAACTGGTGGAGGTGTCAATGGTAATAACTCTATTAAATTAGTTTCTCCTTCAAGTGCTTCTGCTAGGGCTTATGTGAGTCAACCAATTATAAGCAGAATGAATCTTTCCACCATTTCATACATGACATTAGGTTTTTGGTATAAAGCATCGACCGATAACGATATATATGGCGTAGGTATGTTTCTTAGAATTACCAATAGCGCTATGTATGATACATTAAACACGACTTCAAAATTAGTGGTTGATAATCAATGGCATTATGCTACAATTACTCAGGATCTAAGTCAATTTAGAAACGACTCTGATGTGATATCAGCATCATTATTTATATTTGCATATAAAGGGACTGTTGAATATTCATGCATTAAATTAGAAACTGGTAATAAGAATACTGATTGGACCCCTGCACCAGAAGATATCGATCAAGGTATTGCAGATGTAGCGATTCATCAGATATTATTATCAAATGAGAATCAATCAATTACTACTAATAGTAATGGAGCAACTACATCTAAAATTGATGTAAAAAGTGATATTACTTGTTATAAAGGAACAACTCAAGTTGCCGGTATTATTGGAACTTTAACTTGTAAAGATGCAAATGGAAATACAATTTCAACTGGTATTTCTTTAGCCAAGACAAATCCGACGGCTAGTGTAAGTGGAACCGTCACATTCACTATCAATTCTGGAACTAATTTAGCAACAGATTACGGAAGCGTTGTGATACCAATTACAGTCGAAGGAAAAACCTATACAAAATTATTATCTTGGTCTAAGTCTAAAACGGGTTTAACCGGTGATACGGGAGTTGGGGTTAGTGGTTCTGAAATCAAATATCAAAAGAGTTCGAGTGGTACAACCCCTCCAACGGGAACTTGGTCAGACTCTCCAGTGGCTCCAGATTTAGGTGGATATGTATGGGTTAGAACCACAACATTCTATACAAATGGTACCGAATCTGTTGCATATAATGTCAGTAGATCAGGAAGTAATGGAAGTGTAGGACAGAATGGTTTAAATGTAGCAACCGTTCAATTATTTAAACGTGTTTCTACGGATATTTCAAATCATAATACAACAAGCAACCCATCCACATTTCCTGATGTGGTTGTATATTACTTTAACGATGTGGGCGCCAATAAAGCAGGAAGTGTGATTGGTACTACTAATGGATGGACTACAACTATTCCATCGGGATCAGATCCTGTCTATACCATTACCACTACTGCGGCAGTACAATATCCAACAAATAGCGTATCAATACCAAGAGCAAGTTGGAGTGATGTTATACGATATGCTGAAAATGGTTCGATGATATTATTATCAAATGAATGTCAAACTTTTGAAGCTGATATGGATGGTAAAGCATTTGCTACTACATTCGATAGTTTTGTTTATGGATATATTGGAACCACATTAGCTGATGTAGAAATTGGTAGTATCACGAAACCAACCGGAATGACGATAACGGTTAACCAAACGAAGACTGCCACTTATTCCGCTAAGTTAACATTTTCTATTAGTAATGCTTTTGTATCACCAACGGGATCTATTAATATCCCAATCAAGATTGTAAATAATGGAGTTGAGACAATTAAACAATTCTCATACTCATTATCTAAAAAAGGTGATAAGGGTGATGCTGGTGTAGACTCTAAGTTAGTAACTATTAATTCATCCACTCAAGTATTTAAATCAATAGATGGTGGAATTACGTTTACTCCTAACACTATCGTATTAACTCCTAATTTCCAAGGTGGAATTAGTTATAGCTCTTGGCAATATAGTATCAATGGTGGATCTACCTGGGTTAATATTAGCTCTAATTCTACTGGCGGTACTGGTAATATGATGATTGCCAGTAGTGTATTAACCATTAAGAAAGAATGTAATTTATTTACAACAGATCTTACTACACTATCTTTAAAATGTATTAGTAACAATTCTTCATATTTTGATATTGTTACCATAATGAAACTCTATGACGTGACTGATATTGCGATAGGTGGAGTTAACTTACTAAGAGACAGTGATTTTAATGTTTTAAATACCTCTTTTTGGAGAACAAGAGGTACGAATATGTATACACTGTCGATCGATTCTATAGAAACTTATAATGGAAGAAATTCTTTAAAAATAGTATCAACTGTGGCTGGTTCTGAGGGTAATGATATGATGATAGGAACCACAGTGACCGCAAGTGCAGGAGAGAAATATATCTTATCTTTCTATGCAAAATCATCAGTTGCGACTGTATTCCGCATTCGATGGGGTTTTGTATCTAGTACCTTAAGAGCCGCATTAGATCTCACAACATCTTGGACAAGATATGAAGTTATTCTAGCAACAACTGGTATGTCACAAGCCCATAATTTCCTGTATGCTATTTCTGATAATGCTGGTACTATCTATCTTAATAGTCCAAAAATAGAAAGAGGAAATAAAGCTACTGATTATACGATAGCTCCTGAGGATTTAGATAAAAGAGTGACTGATATTAAAGTGGATGCGGATGCTACGAAAGGTCGTTTAGGATTAATCATTGCAAATAATTCGACTACTTCTAGTATCATCATGAAACCTGCTTTTATAGAAACTCTAACACCACAAATGGTTTATAAATCACCAAATGATGATACAAAAACAATTATCGAAGGTGGTAAGTTTAAGACTCATGCCATTACTGCTGATATGATTGCTACGGATGCTCTTAAATCACTTAATTATCAACCACCTATAGGTGATAGCGTATTTAGTACAGTAGGATCTTATTATGAATTGTCTACCGGTACTTTTCAGACACCATACTTTGCTGTCAATAATACAGGAGCTTATATTGATGCTACGGTAACTATGAGAAGCGGTAAAATTGGTGATCTACTTACATCTTATTGGCAAGTAGAGACCGCTACAGATCGCAATGCTGTAAGTTATGCTTCAATAAGAGCTGTTGGCAATGCAATGATCTCTACAGGGAAATTGCAATTAACAGGGGATAAGTTAAGTTCTTATAATTATGGGAATTATATCTTAAGAGGAAGTAACAATCGCTTTTATGATTTTGGTTTAAAAGTACCGGATGTGAATGCTGAAGATACAAGTATTCCAGCTAGTGTAAGAAATAAGTTTCTATATGTTAGACGTTCAAATAGTTCTACGATTCCATCGGCAGAAGTAGATTGGATTTATGATTTTGCTGTTGATGTAAATGATGGTATCATGGAAAATGGTGTATGGTTAAAAGATAAATATGCAAGTATTGATGGAGTGAATGGTACATATTTGCCACTTACGGGTGGTACAATCAGTGGTAGTTTAACGGTACAAGGTGACTTGAATGCCAATGCTTCCTATGCTAAACAATTACTAAATAGCATTACGATTAATAATAAAGCATTTAATGGTTTAGAGAGTATTAATGTTGGTACAATAGGTGTTGGTTATGGTGGTACTGGTAAGACATCATGGACACAATATGGTATTGTATATGCATCTGCAAGTGGAACATTAGCGCAATTACCAGTCGGTACCAATAATCATGTATTAATTGGTAAAGGAAGTGCTGCTCCTGCGTGGATTGCGCAATCCGATTTAAGTGTTGGAATTGCAACAAAAGCCATTCAAGATGAAGATGGTAATCCAATTAAAACCATGTATTTTAAGAATACTGGTGGAACTGTTGTTGGAGCTACTACTTTTGAAACTTCAGTGAATATCGATGATTTGACTAGTGGTAATCTATTAGTGCAAGGTAGTGCTCGATTTGTAAATGGGTTGATTGGTAATATTGATGGTTTAGCCACAAAAGCAACTCAAGATGCTTCTGGTAATATTATTACCGATACTTATATCAAAGGTTTAAGTATTTCTGGTAAAACTATTACTTATACTAGAGGTAATAATACCACTGGGACCATTGTTACACAAGATACCACTTATGAAGCCGCAGGTGCAAACTTAGGTTTAATAAAAACCGGTGGAAATGTTAATGTATCTGGTGGAATTATTACAGTTCCAGATAATAGTCATAATCATACAATCGCAAATGTAACTAACTTACAAACCACTCTTGATGGTAAATCTCCATTAGCTGGCTCTCAATCATTAACTCAATTAGCTCAGACTATCACATTAGGTGAAGGAAATGCAGCTACAATTTTACAGAATATGGGTAACATCCAACAAAAAATTGAAATAATAGATACTTCTACTGTTGGAGATCGTGTATTTACGTTTTCCCGATCTGTAAATAGCGGTACATCTTTTTCTACACTAATGGAAATTCGTAATGATGGGGTTGTATCTGCCAGTAATTTTTTAGGAAACCTAATTGGTAACGCAGATACTGCCACGAAAGCTACACAAGATAGTGCTGGACAGCAGATTAATACTACTTATGTAAAAGAATTAAATTGGGTATCTAGTAAATTACAATATACAAAAGGTAATGGATCTAATGAAACGGTTACTATCCCCAATGCCACATCGTCTTCTGTTGGTTTAGTAAAAGCAAGTCCGAGCATATCCGTCGATCCTGATGGACTTATGAATGTTAATGATGATGGTCATTATCATAATACTACAACAATAAAACCATTAATAGAAAAAACGTATACTGGTATTTATGCATCAGTTTCTGATTTTAACAATGCTACCTTCTATTTTGGAGCTGTTAAACCTACGAATTGGGAGACACCATGGCATGTAAAATATAGAATTTTATCATCAATACCAGGTCAACCAAATTATTCTGGTATGTTTATTGTCGATTTTTATGGTAATCAAGCAACTCGTGTTGCTTATAGTTGCTGGAATAATCATACTAATACAAGTAATTTATCATTATATTATCATGTGTTATACAGTACAACTAGCACTGGAGTTACAAATGGGTATGGTCATCCAGTGGGTATAGGGCTTAGAAATAGCACAAATCCCACAAACTCGGCTTATGCTAGAATATTTAAAATTGAAATTTTAGAAATTGATAATTGTAGTTTTGATAGTTTTGATACTATGAAATTATACTCAGAAATTCCAGGATCAGGTTCTACTAATTATTCTGGATATACCGAATATGAAGGCTATGTTAATGGACTAAAAGAGAGTGGTGATGATAATACATATGATCGCTTAATTTTAAGTAATAATAGATTGATTGTTGGAGGAAGTGGCGTTGTTGGTACATCTCTAATAATGGAAGATGCGAATAATCAATGGCAATCTCTTGTTACTACTCGTAGTACCGGTACTACAAAAATCAAAAATACAATAGGATTCCACCCTCAACGTATTTATTATTATAATAGCGGAACGAATGTTGCATCTGGAGATATGACAGCGACTTATACGGTATACAATTCTTATGTCGGTATTGATTTCCGGTATAACTCAAATTGCGGATCTACACTAGTTGCTTGGAAACCAGTATACCTTAAAGGTGCCATGAACAATGGATTGTTTTATCTAGCCGATGTTTGGTATTCTCAAGAGCTACCAACAACAGATGATGGATTCGTATATATATATATCGGAGATGCATATAGTACAACTGCATGTAATTTTAACTCTACAAACCCAATCTATTGGTATAAAAATGGTTATGTGAGAATGTATCCAGAGACCGGAGTAAGCGTGACAGAGGATTATGTTCCTTCTGTTCGTGCCATTGCTGGAATTGATCTGGTAGATAATATTGCATCTACTGAATTAGTGAATGCATTAAAAGGAACAAGTGCTACTACATTATCAATTGGTAATCATGAGCATGGTTATACAAGTTCCATCCAGTTTGGCACAACCTCTGATATCTATGTTTCTAGTAATAAAATTACAGTACCAAAAGTTACTTTAATTGATGCTATAGGCTTACCCACAGCAGATTCTTATGGATTATTTACACAAGCTGAGAAGGATAAATTGGCTAGTGTTGATGTTGGTAAGATTGGTATTAGTAGTGTCGCTGGTACATCACCTATTGTGACATCTACAGACTCTAATGGTAAAGCTACAATTGCTCATAGTAATAGTGGAGTGATTGCTGGAGAATATGGTGCAACAATCACTGCGGATGAATTTGAAATTCCATCCTTTATAGTAAGCGCAACAGGTCATATTACAGCAACCAATAAAGTTGCAATTAGTGCTGCTAATTTGGTAAATAGATTAGGAACCACTCCTGTAAACCGAGCAACTGCTGACGCATCTGGTAATGTTATTACTACATATTATGCAAGAGTGAATGGTGCAAACGCTACTGGTACATGGGGGATAGGAATTTCCGGTAATGCAGCAACTGCCACTAAATGGGAGACAGCAAGCACTATCACATTAACAGGCGCTGTGACCGGCAATGTAAGTATTGATGGTTCCGGCAATGTATCATTAGCAACAACAGTGAATCATACACATAATTATGTAAGCACATTGGCATTGGCGGGTGTTAATTTCAACGCTGCAAGTAACGTGATCACCGTTACCCGTGCAAATTTAGTAACAGCAATTGGTGTTGGAAATACAACAGAAACAACTCCAGTAGCTATTGGTTTGATGACAGAAGCTGAACGAAATAAACTTGCAAATATCAATATTTCGGATATCGGCGTGATTGGAGCCAATACAATTAATGGCGATGCACCTATCAATGTTGTTATAACACAACAAGGTATTGCAAATATCAGTCATAATAATAGTGGAGTATCAGTAGGAGCGTACGGGGCAACGCCAACCAATTATTTCCGTATTCCTAATATCACAGTAGATGCAAGAGGACATGTGACAGCTGCTACATATAATGATATTACGGCTGATAACTTGGTATCTCGTTTAGATATAACACCAGTAAATAGAGCAACTGCTGACGCATCTGGTAATGCTATTACCACATATTATGCAAGAGCTACTGGCACCAATGCAACTGGGACTTGGGATATTAGCATTACAGGCAATTCAGCAACTGCCACTAAATGGGCAACAGCAAGAACGATAACTCTTACTGGTGCTGTTACTGGATCGGTATCTATGGATGGAACCGGTAATGTATCATTGGCAACAACGCTAACTACTCATACACATAATTATTTAAGCACTTTAACTTTAGCAGGTGTTAATTTTGACGTTGCAAGCAATGTAATTGCTATTACACAAGATAATTTAATCACTGCTATAGGAACTACTGGAACTGGGTTGATCTCATCAACTGAAAGGAGTAAGCTTGCTGGTATTGATGTAGGTAAAATAGGGATTAGTAGTGTAGAAGGAACTGCTCCTATATCTACATCCACTGATACTAATGGTAAAGCTACCATTACTCATAATAATAGTGGAGTAACTGCTAATAGTTATGGCCCAAATTCCGAATATTTTTTCCGTATCCCCAATATCACAGTTGATGCAAGAGGGCATATTACATCTGCCACCTACTATGATATTACATCTGCTAATATTGTAAGTAGATTGGGAGCCACTCCTGTAAATAGAGCGATTGCCGATGCTAGTGGTAATTATATCGAAAATACTTATTTAAAACTCGCTGGTGGAGAAATGACTGGACCTATTACATTGAATGGTCTTTATGCAAAGTCATTATCAAATATAACCACGGATTTTGATACCGTTGCTGATGGTATTTACCATACTTATACAGATAGTAATACTTCATCTAGAATTACAAATGCACCAATAAATAAAAGCCAAGTCTTGTTATCATTTATGCCATATTCATCTGGTTCTACTATTTATCGTACTCAAATGGTAATAGATTCAGAAGCTAATATGTTTTTACGAGGTAGTAGAGATAATAATACTTGGCGTACAATATTAACTTCTAAGAATTATGCGGCTTATACCGTGACTAAAACCGGTACAGGAGCAAGTGGCACATGGGGAATTGATATTAGTGGAAATGCCGCTACTGCTTCATCTGCTGTGAATGCAACAAGTGCAGGAAAAGCCACAAATGATTCTGATGGTAATCCTATTAATACCACATATCTAAAAAGAACAGGTGGAACAGTAACTGGAACCACAACATTTGATACTCTTGTTGCTACTACTGGAACCATTACAAATTTAACAGTTTCTGGAACTTTGAATGCTACTTCCGATAAGGCATCTAAAGATGCTTTAGGAAATGTAATTGATACCACTTATACAAAAAGGGATGGGTCTAATGCTACAGGTACATGGGGAATTAATACTAGTGGTAATTCAGCAACTACCACTAAATTTGCTACTACTCGTACCATTGCTATTTCTGGAGGTGCTACAGGGACTGCTACAGGATTCGATGGGACCTCAAATATATCAATTCCTATCACATCTTTAGATGCAGCTAAGTTAAGTGGAATTGCTACTATAAACACTACGGGAAGCGCTGCTAAATGGACAACACCAAGAACAGTCACGATTGGCGGTGGATTTACAGGTAATTTTAGCATAGATGGTTCTCAAAATGTAAATTTTGAATTGTTCAATTATTATGCTTGTGCTGTAGTTAATAATACGAATAACTATCCATTTCATCGAATAGCTAAAATCGATTTAGTTACGGCTGCTTACCGAGATTATAGTACAACACTATACATATCAAGAGATTATCAAGGCGGGTATTTTGGTATTGTTCGGATTGCATTGAGAACCAATGGTGCAGGTCAACTTAGTGCAGTAGAAGCAAAGTGGTTGGTGTGTAGCGGATTTGACAAATCAGATCTTCAAATGGCTTGTTATAATGTAAATGGAGAGACATACGTAGACGTATTTCTAAAAACTATTGGCGGTTATACGGGCGCAGTTATTAGAGATATTGGTTCAGGCAAAAGATCAAATATTGTTGGTCGAGCGTGGGATTTAGTAGATTCAAATGAAAATAACAATACCACGTCAACTGATAAACTTTCATCTTATGAATGTTGGGCTAGTATTGAAGACGCTGGAATGGAATTGCATGGTCAACCATATTCTGTTATTCAAGAATCGACAGAAGCCGGAAAAGTCAATAATGCAAATACGGCTACTGATGCTACGAATGTTATTGGTGGAACAGTTACAGCCAGTACATTAACCGTAAATAACACCTCTCAATTAAAAGGTGCTGTTACCATAACTGGAGCAACTACATTAAATAGCACATTAAATGTAACTGGATTGTCTACATTTACAGGTAAAACTACTCATAATGGAGGCTTACAATCCACTATTGGTCAATTCACTTCAACATTAGACGTAACGGGGATCACTACGTTAAATAACACATTAAACGTAACTGGATTATCCACTTTTACAGGTAAAACTGTTCATAATAATGGAATAGAAGCTAAATACGTAGATGCATATGATTATATATCGGCTAATCCGGCAACCGCTTCTTCATCTGGTGGTTTAGCATTATGGGGTAGAAATCCATTAAATAATGGTATTACTATGAGAATGAATACTGAACTTGGAACTCATGGATATATTAATCATACACATGCTATCTATATGATAAGTGGCACTTCTCATGCCACAAATAATATGGGATGGATATTCAGAAGCTCAAATAAGGATATGAATATAGCATCAATATCCGATAAAGGAGATGCTCAATTCGATGGTAAAGTAAAAATAGGTGGAAACTCAGGAGTAGAATTAGTATATAATGAAATCACCAAGAGTTTAGACTTTGTATTTGCTTAATAAGAATCTTAAAAGATAAACAAAGAAATAATAAGGGGAGTGTATAAGCACACTCTCCTTTTATTCTATGTATTTTTAATATATTCATATATAAAAGAATGGAGGTAAATAAATGTCTTTACAAATATGGATGCCTTTAAATGGTAATTTAGATAATCAAGGATTGAGTGATTTTAGCGCTACTAATACGGGAGCAACTATAGATAATAATGGAAAAATAGGTAAATGTTATAGTTTTAATGGAAATAGTTCAAGAATCAGTGGAAATTACACGTTCGATGCTAGTCAATGGTCGGTTGCTTTTTGGATGAATCCGAATTTTATAAATCAAAATAACACATGTTACGCATGTTGTTTGAATAAAGACACTGTAGATACAATGCAATTTTCAGTAGCAACTTTTTATAATGGTACTAATAATTATATTCAGTTGGGTTTAAACGGTTCAGCTACAATGACTACAATAACTGGTTTTACATATCAATCAAACAAATGGATGCATGTAGTTGTGGCTTATAATGGCACTAAAGCTATTATTTATTCTGACGGAGTGGCTGTGGCGGAACATGTTTCTACATACGTAAAAATACCGGATGCTACTAATTTCATGCTAGGTTGTAGAAGTAACAATATCAACGGATCGGGAATTGCTGGGACTTATGCGGGATTATTGAATGATTTTAGATTATATGACCATTGTTTAAGTCCTAAAGAAGTATCGGAACTATCAAAAGGATTGGTTCTACATCTACCATTAAATCAATTAGATAAATCAAAAAATCTATTGAGGAATAGTAGTTTTCTTAATGATACTAGAGGCTGGTGGTGGTGGGAAAATGATAGTGCAGTATTAACTATAATAAATGATATAAATAAAGGTAATGTTATGAAAATAGTGCCAACAAACACGACTACTTCAGGTGTATCGCAAAGTAGTTATTATGTTGCAGTAGTGCCAGAAGTTACGTATACATTAAGTATTTGGATGAAAGCTGATCAAGAAAGACCTATTGGTTTTGGGTTTGGTGCTCGTAGACAGATATTTAATTTAACAACAGAGTGGAAACCGTTTAGCGTCATTCAAGATGGACGCGATTTATCATTGACTGGTCATAACACATTCACAATCTTCTCTGGTGTTTCGTCTAATATGATACCTTTCTATATATGGCATCCAAAACTCGAAAAAGGTGCTAATTCAAATCCAAATTGGCTTCCAGCCACAGAAGACCTAGATGCATGGGATACCTCTATAGAATATGATACATCCGGTTATTGTAATAATGGGTCTACTACACCTACAACTTTGCCAGAATTCATAAGTGATAGCCCGAGGTATAATGGTTGTTATAAATTCTCAGGTGCGCAATATTTAAAGTTTAAGAACCCTCTAAATATTTCAACTAATGAATTTACAATATCTGTAAGAGTGAAGTTTGATAATACAATGTCATCACATGGTATATTCTGCACTAGAATTGTATCGGGTGGTGGTATATATATATATATCAATGGTGATAGCAAAAGGTTGACATTAAGACTTGATTCGTTATCACTCCAATCTCCATCTTTAACTACTGATACTTGGTATCATATCTGTGTAACAAGATCGTTATCTGGTATATTTATGTATTTAGATGGGGAGCTTTCTATTAGCACAAGTGATGCTGGAACTCTAAACAATATCACCGAATATGGAACTATTGGGGTATTGTCTGGTAATAGTGGAACGACTGATTTCGGTAGTTATTTACAAGGACAATTGTCAGATTTCCGCATATATGCTACTGCTTTATCTGCAACAGATATCTTAGCTTTATATAATAGACCTGCTAGTATTGCTGATAATGGTACTCTCTTACTTTCCGGCGAACTAATTGAGGGGGGGGGGTCTATAATGTCAGATTATATGAACCTAATACCCAATGCGGATTTAAGACAAGGTACAAAATATTGGTCTGGAAACAATTTAAATATATCAAACGGGATTATTGATAATTATAGTAATCTAACTAATACACCATATATTCCCATAAACCCCAATGATGATTATATAATTAGTTTTGATATCAAATTTAATACCATTGATAGTAATAATTTTTATATTGCACTAAAAACATATGATAGCGATAAGTCATTAATCACTATAGCATCAGTAAACAAAACACCAAATACTGAAACCACATTAGCACAGGAGTTGAAAAATGGTGATACAACTGTAACTTTAACAGATGGAACAAATTGGGATAGCACTCATCAATATCAACGTATCGGTATTTGTGATAACTTAGCTTGGTTTTATAATCGGAATACAAAACAATATACATATGCATCAAGGTCTGGTAATGTTATCACTCTCACATCAGTGTGGACTGGTGGAACATATGCTGCTGGAACCAGAGTAGCAAATTTCAGAGCAGGCGCTGAATACTATTATCCAATATATATAACACCAGCAAATCTTCCAACCGAATGGAAAACGTATTCTGTACAATTTAATGGTGGCGATACGAGATATAGTTGTCAATATATTCAATTTAGTACTTTAGGTTTTGAACATCAATACTCGATTCGCAATCTACGTTTAGAAAACATATCGTCTTATCAGATTTGCGATACTCCAGAGATTGCACCTCATATATTTAAGAATGGTAATATATCAGCACTCTTACGAGAAACTGGTAAGAAAATCCGTTATATTCGAGACAGTACGAATGGTTCTAATGTGAATAGCGGGAATCATTGGGTGGAATTGCAAGCATATAATACGGTCGGTGCTAATGTAGCTTTTAATAAAGATGCATGGATTGATGATTATCCATCTCACATTAGGGAAAAAACCAGGGCTACCGATGGAATTACAACTTCATTTCCATATTTTACTTCGCCAAGTTCGGTTTATAAAGTACTCATTGTTGATTTAGGTTTTGTTGAACGAATAGAATCTATAAAGGTTTGGCGTTATTGGTTAGATGGTAGAACTTATAAAGATCATAAGATTGAAGTCTCTATAGATGGCGAAAACTGGGAAACCGTGTATTTTGGCACTCATCAAGAAACACAAGATGGATTTGAAGTGAAATTGTATAACGACAAAGTATCGATATAAGATACTGGTTTTATTGAGTGTCGGGAAATGATAGAAGGTGGGGTGTAGTGATGAAAGTTCCTATTACGAAATCAGGAAATTGTATTACTAACAATTTTTATGAATCGTCTGCTATACAAATAGCCTATAATCAAGAACAAGGAGATCGAGATAAACCATATGCTTATACTTTTAAACCATCCAGAAATAATAATTCAAGTATAAGTATATCTCCCGTTCATATTGATGGTAACACTGGTTTATATCGTGTTATGCTGAAAGTGGAATGGGTTGGATTTGATACATCGAATACCGATGGCACGTTTGATATTTATTTTCAAGGTGATGTATGGAGATATAGCGTTGGTGCATGGAGTTGGTCGAGTGGTATGAGTAATTATATGATTAACCCATTACGTACACAACAAAATTTAAAAAATCTAGTACTATCTTCTGAATCTGGAAGTTATAACTTTAATACGACATTCAACGTATTGGATGCGGATTGTTATATGTTACGGCTTGGAATGAGATCTAATTATTCCAATGGTATGGGAACAATTACAGTATCAGACATACAAGTAATGCCTGAAAAGTATTATACTGGAGGGAATGAAAAGTTGCGAGCAGGAGAGGATTATGTTGCTTGTAATAATTTTATTGAAATTTGATATGATGGAGGTTATAGAATGGCTTATACATTAAGAGTCAATGACGAACATATTTATTATTTAAGAGAATGGAATGCAAGTTCCTTCTCATGCGATCATCAATTAATTTTACTTACAACAGAATTCTCAAAAGTAAGAGATGAGTTAGCAGATATTAAGAAAATTGAAATTTATGATAATCTAGTATCTGTTTATGTATCAACTTTATTTGATACTTTTTCTGATTTTGCGTTATTAAAATCAGCTTATGTGAATAATGAAGGTATGGTAAGTGATTGCTTACGCGTATCGCTTTCTTTGAAAACTGATATTGTAGATAGGATTTCATCTTTATTGGATGATAAAGCGAATCCGATTATTGATATTTCTAAAATGACAATCGAAGATTTAAAAAAATATATCTTAAAGCAAGTCGGTACAGCTTGTCAAGATGATATCTTTGCTGGTATGAGTATCCCGTTATCCGATGGATTAAAATACTTTACTTTTAATTTAGAAGATCAACAGAATTTAACCACAGCAATGGCAACTGTAAAAGCTTGTGCTACTGCTGGTATCGGTGTTCCCTATCATGCTTCTGGAGAGAAATGTAAACTATTTCCAGTTCCAGATATTTTAACCATTTATTTTACATTGCAACTTATGTTAACCAGAAAAACAACGTATTGTAATATGTTGAATATTCATATCAGAAGTCTAAATACTAGAGAAGAGTTGATGGAATGTTGTTATGGCATGGATTTACCAGAAGATCTTCAAAACGATTTTAATGAAATAGTGGCAGCGTCTATGGTAATTGTAAATACCAACTTAGCAGAATATATGCCACCAACTCAACCCGAAGAACCTGAAGATCCCGAAGAACCAATAGAAAATCCTGGGGATCTTTCTGATCCTGAGGAAGAGGAAACACCACCAGAAACAGAGCCGGAAGAATGATAGATGGAAACTAAGAAACGAGGTGATTAATTTTGGCTGAATTATCAAATCTTTTAAGTAAAGGTCAAAATCGATTTATACAACCAATACTTGCAAGAGATATTATATCTTCTGGTAAAGTTACTGCTACCGACCGTAGTAGTTTTTCAGGTGGTCTTGATGTAGGAAATACTCTAATAGCAACTTCTATTTCAACTACGAATGCGATTGTTGCTCCTAGTTGGTTAAATGCTAGTGGTGTTGGATTAACCGTTAATGGTGCTAATTATATTACAAATACTAGTAGTAATGGGTTACAGTTAACGCAACCATTATATCTAGGAACCAATAGAAGCTTCTATTTTAATACAGCTGGCGATATTCTAGCGAATAATATAGTAGCTGGTAATGTCAATGCGACAAATGGAAATTTTACAAATGTAGATGTAAAAGAAACATTATCTGCATATAAGTATGAGCTTCACAATATTATGAATCTTGGTGGAGAGTTTATTGTTGCTCCTACTATAAGATTTACTCCTAGAGTTGGTTCTGTTGGCTCCACTGCTACCATTATATCAAAAAGTGGAAATAATATTCAAATAACAATATTAGATACTGCTACAATACAGAATTCTGCGATTGCTGGTGTTACTTGGTCTCAAAACTCTAAAATTAAATTTTCTGCTAAATTAAAGAGACCTAATAATGCTGGTACTATTACCATTACCAATGTAGATGGAACTATTAATACTACGATGCATACTACAGGGTTTTTAAATAGACTTAATATTGTCATCACAGTAGCGGATACGGCACCTTATGTTGTTAATGAAGTATGTGATGTCGAAGAAGCAGAAGTCATGATGTATCAATTATATGGTACAAGTGCTGAAACCGGAGTGTCAAAAGCAAGAGATGTTGGTATAAGATTAATTAGTTATGGAACAAATAAGACATCCGCAATTGATCTTAGTACAGGTCTACAGGATACCCCAAATACGAGAATCGGTCTTTTAACTGGTTTACCGGCTATTAATGGGAGAACCCCATCTGGATGGGGTATTTATACCGATAATGGGTATTTTAATGGTGTCGTAGTTAGTAATCTTGGTAATATCGGTGGATATAAAATATCAGAAACCGCTATTTATACAGGAGAACATTCGACTTGGAATGCTAATAATGAAGGTATTTATCTTGGTAGCGGTATTGGTGATTCAACTACTAAATATTTATCATTTGGTTCTGGTGGGGTTACTTATTTTACCCATACTGGGACTGGTAAAATTGGTGCATGGTTAGTTAGTGCTTCATCTATCTATAGAACAACAAATGCTCTTGGTACAGAAGCTAGTGCTAATAGTCATATATATTTAGGTACCGCTGGATTTTCTATTGGGAATAAATTTATATATAATTCTGATACAGGAAATCTAATAGTAAATGGTAGTGGAACTTTTAGTGGAACTATCACTGCTAATGATGGTGACATAGGTCCTTGGAAGATTACATCTACTTCTATATATAAAGGTGTTAATACATTAGGAACTACTGGAAATAATAATATTTATTTAGGTAATAATGGATTCTCATTATCAAATAAATTTATCTTTGATTCATTAACAGGCAATCTAACTGTAAATGGATCTGGAACTTTTAATGGAACGATTACCGCTAATGACGGTGCTATTGGGCCTTGGAATATATCAACTACTTCAATATATAAAGTTTCTAATCTTCTTGGTACCTCATCCAGTGCAAGTGATCATATTTACTTAGGTGATAGTGGATTATCTCTGGGACCCAATTTCATATATAATGCTTCAAATGGGAATTTAGAGTTAAAAGGTAAAGTAACAGCAACCGATGGTGAGTTTACGGGTAAGATAACTTCTACCACTGGTATTATTGGACCTTGGAATATCACAGAAACTTCAATCTATAAGGGTTCTAATATGATTGGAAGTGGAACGAAAGGTCACATTTATCTTGGAAATGACGGATTCTCATTAGCAGATAAATTAGTATATCGAATTGATGGGTCTAATAATTCATTAACCTTTGATGGTAAAATCATTTCAACAGAAGGATCAATTGGCGGTTGGACGATAGAATCTAATAAACTAAGTTCTGGGACAGCTCCAAATAACGTAATTATTTCATCTGCTGGTTTTAGTACAACTATACTTGGTGAGATACTCAATGATATGAGATTTACGGTTGGAAATCAATTTGGTATAAATAGTGAAGGTAAAGCCTATATGGGCGGAGCTTTGATTGCCGGAGATACAGTTATAACCGGCAATACCACTATTGAAGCTTCAAGCATCAAACTCAGAAGTGTTGGTGATAATCAAGAGACGATAGAAGATATTGATCTTGCAACTACTTTCAATAGAATCAATGACGGATTAGCCGAAACAAGTATGTTATTAAATGAAAAGGTTGATGCTGAAGCTGTTCTCAATATGTTTAATAATATGATTGAAACTGCGGTATCTAGTGGTGCTGGTAAATCAATTATGACTCAAACCGATGAAGGTTGGGTTTTTAATATGTCAGAAATAGACAATTCTCTTACTGACATAACGGAAAGAACCGCATATATTCATATGCAGACTGATGAGAATGGTACTCCTTATATTGAACTAGGAGGATCGGAAAACAACTTTAAAGTTCGTATTACAAATGAATCTATTGATTTCATGGAAAGTACTGAAGATGGTGATTCACGTATAGCATATATGAGCAATCAAATTATGTTTATCAAAAGAGCTGTAATAGAAGATGAGTTGCAGGTCGGAGAAGAAACAGGATTTATATGGAAACGTAGAGCGAATGGTAACATGGGACTACGTTGGGTATAAATATAAGAAAGGAGAATATTAGATATGGCAAGTTGGAGTTCAGCTTCTGGTACTAGACCTTATATAACATTAACTGTTAATGAGAGTGGAAGTACCTCAACAGTTGCAAAATTAGCATATTCTTTAGTTTTAACATGTCCTTATCGACCAAGTGCTGGTAGCAATAGAACATGGAATATAAATATAGCTGGACAAACTCGATCTGGTTCTGTTAATATTAATATTACGGGTTCTGCGACATTGGCGACTGGCACGGTAAATGTGACAAAAGGACCATCCGCTACTAATGTTAACGTTTCTGCTTCACTTAATTTTGATCTTACTTGGAGTGGTGTTGCTATGGGTACATCGACTGTTGGCGGCACCTTTCCTATTCCAGCAACAACACAAACTTATACTGTCACTTATTGGGGGAATAATGGGACTGGAGTTTCCGGAATACCAGCAAAACAAACAAAAACTCACGGAGTAACATTAAAACTTTCTAGTTCAGTACCCAGTAAACCAGAACAGAATGACATTGCTTATACATTCTTGGAATGGCGAACTAATAATGATGGTACTGGAACTAAATATGACCCAGGACAAAATTATACCGCAAACGCCAATTTAACTCTATACGGTAAATGGAGAACTATATGGTTCGTTTATTATGATGCAAATGAAGGGACTGGTGGTCCACAAATACGACAAGCTATTAGAAGTGATGAAACAACTACATTATGGAAATCAGATCCAACCCGAACGGGTTATAGTTTCACAGGTTGGAATACCAAACAAAATGGTACTGGAACTAATTATGTGGGTGGGCAAACTGTTCCGAAAGGGGCATCTATTACATTATATGCACAATGGCAACTTCTTTATACGAAACCAAGAATCACTAAAGTTAGTGCTTTCAGAAGTGATAATTCAAATAATAGACTTGACGATGGAACCTACGCAAATGTTAAATTTACTTGGGATACAGATGATAATGTAACTGAAGTGAAAATAGAATGGAAGAAAATAACAGATAGCACCTGGTCATCCAAGGTTTTATCAAGAACTGGCAAAACAGGTGTTGAGTCCGAAAATATAGGATCCGGATTATTAGATCCCGAGATCATTTATAATATTAGAATTAGTGTTGCTGATGGGACTGGTGAAACGAAAACCAGCACCTCAACAATCAATATACCAGCAATGACTTATATTATCGATTTCCTTAGTGGGGGTGAAGATGGAACTGCTCGAATGGGCGTTGCTTTCGGAGGACCTGCTGTCACTGAGAAAACAGTAGAATTCTTTATTCCACAAAAATTATCATATTCTTTACCAGTTACCGATAATCTAGTCACAAGACCGTTATTTGTAGATAGTAATAATAAAGTTGTTACTGATGATACTGGATGGGTAACTGCTAATCTTGCTGCATCCGGAGCTGATAATTTTAATTTATATGGAGCAACCCCAGTAAGATATCGAAAAGTTGGGAGAAAATGTTATGTTGATGGAATTGTGACTCCAAAAAACGCAATTGATGGATCAGCCACAGTGATACCAATTTTTATTTTACCATCAATTATGTCACCAACTTATACAAAATATTCTTTATGTCAAGGTACTGGATCGAATAAGTGGTTACTATCAATTACTGCTTCAAATGGGGTGGTAGGATTTTCACGTTATGGTTCAACAAATTATGCCATCTGTTCACCAGGAGCCTGGCTACCATTTTATCTTGAATTTGATATTGATTAATTAAAAGGAGGTATTTATATTATGACTACTTATGGTAAAAAACATCATATTTTTAAATTTTTAGCTTTATTTATTGTAGGATTTAATTTCTACATATCGATTGAAACTTGTTTTAGAGGGTACTCTTATCCAGCTATGGGGTTGATGGGAGCTGTAGCATTTATTTTGATCGATGCCATTAATTCTAAAATTTCATGGGATATTCCATTCGCTGTACAAGCAATTATTGGCAGTTTGATTGTCACCTTATTGGAATTGATAGTTGGTATATTTTTATTAAAAGTATTCAATGTACGGATGTGGGATTATAGTAATCTATGGGGGAATTATCTTGGATTAATATCTCCGTTGTTTACTTTCTTATGGTTTTTATTATCATTCTTCTGTATTTTATTATCAGATACCATTAACTATTATATTTTTAATGAACAGCCAAGACCGTTTTATAGATCAATTACAGGAAAGATATTATTCAAATTACCAGAGCGTTATTAAATAATATTAATTCTATAATGACCTGATAAGATACTCTAATAAATGCAATAATTTGATTAAACGCAAATTTTCAACAACACTGGCCAGATATAGGGAAATTCCTATATCTGGCTTTTTGTTATAAAGAATCGTAATCAACCTTGATTATTTTATCATATTCTGTTTTGATGCCTTTGATTAAACCATTCCCTCCACATTCAAAATAATTTTCAAATAACTTATCTAGATTTTCTTTATCAGTGGGTGTAATCGTGTCATCATTCTGTTTCATTTCTTTAAAAGCACGAATAATTTCATTTCTTAAAATCGCTTGATTCATCTTCGATGTTCGATCATATTCACGATCCATAGAAGCTTTTAATTGTTGAATTGTTTCTCTCAATTCTTTGTTTGTAATTTCTGTTTCGCAATAAATCTTTTTAATGTCTTCCCGATGTATTTCTTGTAAAGCATATACATCACTTTGAAGTTTCTTAATATCTTTCTCTATCGTTTCGTCCTTTGTGTCGATTCCTCTTTTAGTATGGTAAAGTTTCATAAATACTTTAATAAGCAGATTTATAAACAATACGATCATGGTAATATATGCGGTCACAATAAATAGAGCACGGAGGATATTTTCTCCGGATACATATTCTGCTAGTGCTATGATTTCCCCCATAGACCCATATTCTCCTTTATTTAATTATAGACTTTATTAAAATGTTAATACCCATCTTTCAAGGGGTCATCACAAAAAATATGTAAAATGATGTCTAAGAAGATCTGTTTAGGATACCGCTGTATTTTTCTTTTTTAAATAAGCCAAAACTTTATAATAACCAAAATATATATACCAGGAGGTTTATGATTAATATGAGAGAAATTAAATCAGTAAGAGATTGGGTTGGCGTTGACGATCCAATGTGCGAAATCATTGTAGATAAAAAATATCTAGCAAGTGCAGATGTTATGGGAGAAAAAGAAGAAGTTTATGAAATGTTAAAACGAATTTCAATGAATGATATTGATTATTATCCACTTATCGTTGATTGTTATTTTATTCCAGCGGGAAGAATCATTGCTAATTTAGGTTTATGGAATTATGGTATTAAAGTTACCATGTCAAATTGCTACGTATTAGAAGGACCAGAAGATAACATTGAGTCTATTTATGAAGTAGCAAAACAAATGGCTCGTACATTCTCATATGGCGGTGGTGTTGGAATTGATATTTCTAAGTTAGCTCCTAAGAATGCAAAAGTGAGAAATTCAGCAGTAAAGACGACAGGTGCAGTTTCATTCTGTGAAACGTTTAGTAATGTAAGTACTTCTATCGGACAAGCTGGTAGACGTGGTGCTCTTATGATATGTATCAATGATGATCATCCAGATTTAGAAGAATTCATCACTCATAAATCTGATCTTGAATTAACGACAGGTGCAAATATGTCAGTTAAGATGTCAGATGCTTTCTTTAAACAATTAGCAATTAGAATGAATAATCAAAATGAAATATTTGATTCTAACAGAGAAGGATGGAAATTACAATTCCACCGTCCAGAAACAAATGAAACAATTGAAAAGATTGTTGATCCATTAGAAATTATGAAATTAATTGCTAAGACAGCATGGAATTACGGGGAACCAGGAATTCTTTATTGGGATACTATCAATGATTATTGCTTATTAGGAAAAGATCCAGACTTTAGATTTGATGCTACAAATCCTTGTGGAGAAGAACCATTACCTGCTGGTGGCGCATGTGTACTCGGTGCTCTTAATCTTTCTAAGTACGTAACAAAAGAAAACATCCAGGTCGATGAAGATCATTTTGCTTTATTTCAAGATGAAAGAGAAATCTTAGATATTGATCAGGAAGCAATATACACTCCAGAGATAAATAGATATTATTTTAAAGAAGAGACATTAAAGAAATTCGAACATGATATTTATATTGCTATTCGATATTTAGATGATATTCTCACTCTAAATTCCAATCTTCATCCATTACAAATTCAGAGAGATGCTTCTACTAAATATCGTGCAATTGGTCTTGGTATCATGGGATTGGCAGACGCTTTCATTAATTGTGAGATTGGTTATGGAAGTGTAGAAAGTCTTATACTCAGTGATTATCTTGGTTCTATTATGGCATTCAATGCTATTGAAACTTCTTGTGAATTAGCAAGAAAACGTGGTAAATTCGATACCTGTATACCGGAGTATATTATTGAGAGTGACTACTTCATTGAGAATGTCAATAACAATAAATACATAGATGAAGATCGAATTCATGCTTTAATAGAAAAAGTTAAAAAATATGGATTAAGAAATGCTCAATTGTTGACAGTTGCACCTACGGGAACCACTTCGACTATATTAAATGTCTCTGGTGGGATAGAGCCTATATTCTCTAATCATTATACAAGAGTCACAAAGACAATTGATGAGAATGGAGATAAGTCATTTGAAGTTTATCCAGAAGTAGTAAAAGACTATGCAAAGAAATATCCAGAAGTTTATAATGAAGACGGTATTATTGATATAGAAAAACTTCCTTATTACTTTATGACATCAAAAGAAGTGAATTATCGTGATAAGATTAGAGTACAGGCTGCATGGCAAAGACATATTGATAGCTCTATTTCCTCGACTGTTAACTTACCGGAATATACAACAGAAGAAGAAGTTATGGATCTTTATATCTATGCGCATAAGAAAGGTTTAAAAGGAATTACTGTATTTAGAGAAGGCTGTAAACGTGCAGGTATTCTTTATGATAAATCAAAATCAAGGAAAGAAGAAAAATCTGTTAAACCCGAAAAAGAAGAAAAGCAAAACACAGGTTCCATTATAGATCCAAAAACTATTAAAAATGGTAACATTGGTTATAACCCAATTGCGTTGGTTGATAGAAGAGTATTTAAAGATGCTTCAATAGACAAAGATGCAACAAAGATCGATTTTTCAAAATTAGAAAAACCAATTATTATACAACCAGGTCAAAGAGTAAAAGATTTCTATGATAAAATTTCTATTCCATCTGATGCTATTAAAACTGATACAATAACAATTAAAACCCCAAAGATTAAGAAAAACCAAGAGGGGCTTATTACAAGAGAACAGCTTGGAAAACGTTTAGATGCTGCTGTTTATTATGCTAGTATTGCATGTGGACACATCTATATTGTGATTTCAAGAGATGAAAACGATAATTTAGTAGAAGCTTTCATGGCATCATCTAAATCTGGTGGTTGCTCTGCTAATGCAGAATGTTTAGGACGTTATGCTTCTGCATGTATGAGAAATGGTATGAGTATTGATACTATTGTCGATATTACAAAAGGTGTTAAATGTCCAGCATGTTTAAATCTTAAAGGGAAAGGTCAAGCTTTAGATGGTTTAAGTTGTGGTGATGCCTTAGCAAGAATTATTAAAGAAGAAGAAGAATATGTAGAAAAGTATATTCGATCAAGCAAAGCAAAATTAAAAAAGAACGATGATTCAGAAAGCATGGTCGATATTATAAAAAGAAACGATGCTTTAGATGCTCAGATATATGCGTTAAACATTCTTGCAGATATGAATAAAGAAGATACTGATAAAAAAATAAATAAACATTTAAATTCATCAGATGAAAATACGAAAACTTCTTTAAAAGGAACAGTCAGTGATTTCAAAATTACGGATAAAGAATTATCACCAGAAGAAATATATAATGAATATAAGAAAAACTATAATGACACAAAAGATATAGAAAATTTAGAGAAATTATCAGGTATCAAATCAAGCAAAAAGAAATCGGAAGATAAATATGATTTCACTCAATATTCAGATGATGAGAATATACAGAATGGCGTATGCCCAGAATGTGGAACCTCGTTATTACGTTCTGAAGGATGTTTGAAATGTATGAATTGTTGGTTCTCTAAGTGTTAATATAATAAAAGATATATGTGTAAGGAAGATTATACTTCCTTACACATATTTATTGTTTACATAATATCATTAGGGTTAATAATACCATAATCTAGTAAAAAGGTTCTAATTGCGTAAACACATTCTACTTGACTTTTATTCTTGAATATATGAGGATCAACTTCAGCAATCTTTTCGGCTGAGAAGTCATCCTCATCCGCAAGGAATCTTCTACATATTTCTTTATAGTTTGGATCACCATTATTACGTTCTCTACTAATAGAGCGTAATAGACGATCACCTTCATCTGGAACTTGTATGTATATCGGAATGATACTATCCTTTCCATAATGTTTTACTAAGGAATGATAAGAAATCAATGTTCCAATTCCCATATAACTATGGTTCTCTAGATTAATCGCATCTTTAGAAGTATAATAAGACCAATCGCCATATATTGTACTATAAGATCTTAACTCTAGGATCTTATCAGAGTCTTTATCTTCTCTAAATTGCTCTTGAGTGACAAAAAAATAATCTTTACCTTCTTTTTCACCATCTCTCATTGGTCGAGTAGTATTCATAATGATATTCTTAAAGATATTCTTATTTTTCATAATACCTAAAAGCATATCATAAATTGAATTCTTTCCTACTCCACTCTTCCCCATAATATATACAATTTTATTTTCCATATCGTTTACTCCAGATATTTATTATGCTGAGGATTTAATAGTAACACTTGATTAGCTGTAGCCATAGGAATGATAACTTTCTTAATAGCATCTAAGATTGTGATATCGCTATCAATACTACAAAGAACTTTTTCTCCATCTCGATTACCTGTTCTTAAATTAACAGGACTTCCCTGTTTAAAATTATCTTCTATTAAAGAATCAACATTGCCACCATAATTTAATGCATATAAATTATAAATCACTTCTTCATATGCAGCATACATGATATGAACACAATTTAAATAGAGATCTTTCCGTTCATCATCTTCATACATCATCGCATCATATTTATCATATAATTCATCAGTCGCACGAAATCCTTCAAAATTACTACCATAACCAACACCATTCTTAGCCGCTGATCTACAATTTAATACTGCATCTTCCGCTAAGTCTTTCATAGAATCTCTATCAATAACAGAAATTCCACCGATCAAATAGTCTACCATATTGGCTTTCAAACTATTCAATCTTCTACGAAGATTTCCAATAACTCCAACACTTTCACTATTCTTAATAGAGTATTCCAATTCTTTCTCTAAGAAGTTTAATAACCCTTCATAAGCAGAGCTATATTTCCGATTACCATCTTCATCAATCTCATCAGAAAACATATCTTTTGGATTGATAAACTTTGTTTTCATATTATCACAAATAATTTGGTCGCAAGTACCATACCATTCTGATATATTTTCGATAGAAGGAGCTTTACCATCTTCAATATCTTTCTGCTGAACAACAGGATCAATATATTTATTGATTGTACGTCCACCACAAAGATTTACAATGTCATGATATTGATCAATCTGTTTATTTAATCCAGCAATAATTAATACTGGTGGTTTCATATTCTCTGGTACAGAATACAAAATCTTCTCTAATTCTGTTAATAAAGCATTTGCATCTCTCGATACACTTGGAGCCATAATAACAGTTGGAATATAACCACTTGGATTTTGCTCACTAAATGGAAGAATGATATTTTCATATAGAATCTTTTCCATATAGCTAATCATCTCTGGAGTATCAACTGGATCTGTAAAGGTGTATAATCTAGGTTTACGAATATCGACAACACCATCTTCACTATTAATATATGCAGGTGAAGTATAACCTCTTTCTAAGGTCAAACCATCATATGCTTTTACTTTATTTTCTGAATCATTTGACGTTTGAATGGTTATAAAGACGTTTTTACCGAATTCTTGATAGATTGTAGCGATGTCGTCACTAATCTCTTTATTTCCATTTGTAGAGATCATACAGATGTCTCTTACGCTGTCCACAGAAAACTCTTGTTTATGAGAAAGTATCATTTCTTTGATTTCTTCAATGATTTTATCCATAGTTCTCACAAATTGAAATACTGGAACTTCTTCATTCTCTTTGAGATAATTACAAATCTTTTCAAATACACTTGCACACATCATAACGGTTGAAGTGGTTCCATCACCCACTGTTTTCACAATATGTTCTGTTACTTCAACCAATTGTGTTTGAATGGATTTCTCTAAGGGATTAAAGAAATCGATATGAGATAATACTTTATGACCATCTTTTGTATAAGTATCTGGTTTACCCTGACCTGGATCTCCTAAGATAATGGTATTATTACCATAAGGTCCAGCTGTCATTGCTAGTGTTTCTGATATTTTCTTTAAAGTCATTAACTGCACATTTCTTAAATTATCCTGATCTACTATGTTTGAGAATAAGTCTTTCATGCTTCTTCCTCTTCCTCACTTTCATTGAAATTGATTTTTTGCTGATAAATATATTCTAGTCTCTCTTTATTAGGAGCAAACAATGTCACAAATTTAAAGGTATTGTCCATCATATGTTCCATCGTTTCTGGAGTGATATTCGGAATCATTTTACCATTAACAATTAATTTATTAAAAAAATAATCACCAATGTAAATATTCTTACCATGGACTTCATGCCCTTCTAAATCTTCAATATACTTAATATAGAAACTATCATGAGTCGACATGAGTTCTTCATCGAAGATATCACCAATAACAATTCGATGAGCCTTTCCTTCCCGCTCTTTAAATAGTTTCTCTTGTTGTTCATCTTTACAAACAACTGTGAAATTTAATGCTTCATTCGTATCTGCTATCATTAGCAGTCGAAACAAATCAGTCCTTGGAGATAAATTCAGTATCTGCTGATAATACTTATCAAAGAATTGTTGATGCATATCAATCATCATATCAATTGATATTTTATCTCGATTTAAAAGAATCGATAACGGATTTCTCAAATCTCTTTCTGATAAATATAATTTAGTCAAATCATCAGTACCCAAAGCACTAAGGTTAAATAGCTCATCACGAAACTCGAATTCAATCAGTTTCATCAAACCCATTTCTGGATCTATGATCATATCAAATGGAATTAGCACATCTAATCTAAAAACATTTTGATCCATTATGATAACCATCCTTTTAAATATCTGGGTTTATAATAAGCTATAAACCCAGATATGTTTTTATTATTCGTACTGCTCGTCCTCAATATCATCCAAAGAACGATTCTGGAATTTATCAGAAGATCCCGCAGTTCCGCCGTTTAAGGCTGCTCCTCCACCACTCTGTTGTCCACCATTGAAGAAACCGCCTTCTCGTTTTGCATAATTACTCTTATTCTGTACACCAAGCTTTGCAGCCACAGCAGACATCATCTTATACTGTGCATCATCGGTAAATCTATTATAATACTGATTTGCATAAGCATAAGCGCCATGAATTGATTTTGAATATGTTTCCAAAACATCTAGCAATCCATTTACTTCGATATTTGGTAACACATTCTTTTCATATTTCTTTGTGCTTGGATCAAAGTTAACAATAGATGCATAACGATCTGATGGAAATTCATAGCAATAAGATTGTTGAACACCACCATCCGTATTAAGCTTCATAATAACCAATACAAAGTTTTCTGTACCATAATCAGTTCCATATCCGAAATTAATTAAGGTGTCGTCTTTGGTTGCCACTCCAACCATTTTCAAGATACTCGGATTTCCCACTTCAATCAGTCTTCTCATTTCTTGTGAAAGAATCAAAGCATGAGTGTAACTCAACCAAATTGAAATCTTCTTTTCATAATCATAATTAATATAATCTCCAGTATTATCTTCTTTCTTTGGAGAGATATTAATACTTAACAATCCATACATAAATTGAACATTTAATGCTACTGGGTCCACCTGTGATTGCGGATTTCTCAGTTTAAAATCAGAATAAACATACGGATCTCTTACCTCACTTTTATTTATTCCCCGTGAATTATTATCGTATCCCATACTCATATGCCTTACATCCTCCTAAATAAATATATTTGATTACTTTCTTGTTGCACAATTAATAAATTATAAAATATTCACCTCCTAGCTCAAAGTAATAATATACAATCAATATAGACATTCTATTAAGAATATAATATAGATATTGGAGGAATAATATGTCTAAAAAACCACACGTAATCGATATCAATACAAAATCAAAAAGAGATATCTTTTTCGTAGCAAAGAACAACACAGAGGCGACATGTATCTTTAAAACACAAGATTTTGATGCTGCAATGAATCGTGCAAATCAAGCGAAAGGAACTTACTATGTATATAATAGTAAGGGTCAGATCATGTATGTCTCAGATTCAAAAAGTGCGCAAAAAGAGGTCGAGAGCCTTAATATTCATGAGGGCCTATCTATCTCTGCGAAAGGTATTAATGTTTACTCTATTTCAAGTAACACAATCCCAGATAGTGCATATCACGGCATCTTACATATCGATAGTCCTGTCATGATGTGTGATAAATATAAAGTACGTACAGAAGAAGAATATCCAAGATATTTATGGTGTAAAAAGTGTGACATCGAACGATATCTTTTAAGTCATAAAAAATAAACAAAGAATACTGTATAGGAGTTATTTCCTATACAGTATTTTTATTATAGTTTTCTTGTAGAACCATCCGTATTATAATACTCGTAATAGAGTGCTAATACTTTGATGACAGTTTCTTCTTGTTTCTTACCAAGCTTGATTTTATGTTTATTTTTTTCATACCATTCGATTGCATTTTCTTTGTTATCATGCTCTTGATAAAAATGCATACTCATAGCAATCCAGTCTGCACACATTTCTAAAACAAAACTGATAGGCATTGTTTCTCTATGACCATTATCAGCCCACCAATCCCAATGATGCATGTTGTGATTTTTATGATGATCCCAAGCTTTCTCAAAATTCTGTACATTGTCTTCTTTTTCAGCATCATCTATCGGAAAGAAGTTTTTCCGATAAGATTCAAATTCAGCTTTTGAGAATTTAGATGAATCGTGTTCCATTACTTGAGAGCTTGTTGTGTTGAGAATATTCATCACTTCATCTAACGTAAATTTATGAATTTCCGTCAATACGCTTTTCAGTTTATCAATAGCATGAAGATTTCTCCATACGAATTGCACATTCTTAATATGATTATTTATGTAGATACGATATTCATCTCGTTTTCTTACTGCTTGTAGTTCTAATTCTCTTGATGTGGCCATGAAATCCTCCTAAGTAACCTTTTTAACTCAAAAAATAAAAACTTAAATACTGAGTATTTAGAACTTTTATTTATATTGAGATATCCAGCTTCTTTCATGTAATTATAACCTTCCTTTTAGCAGGCTTCATCTTTCTCAACGATAAGATCCATTTCATATTGATGAGCACACATATTCTCAATCAGGCATCCTCTTGCATCTTTCCACCCCTCTGCAAAATATACAACATCAGCAGTAGACATCAACGCTAATGACTGAGATAAATACCACAATGGTTTAGATTCTGCTGGAACACCCTGTATAAAAGATTCAATTACTTCAACTTCTTCTCCGATATATTCAGTTGCTCTCTTAATTGCTCTTTCTCTAACCTCTAAAATTTCCTCGTCTGTTTTACCTTTCATTGGTTGTGAAATATAAAGTTTTTTCATATTCTGTATTATCCTTTCTTTCCCTTATTGGGAGATCTAAATTTATTATATTGTAATATCATTTATAAATGATAAAATACCCGCTATGAACCATAAAGCTCATAGCGGAATATTATACAAAAAATAAACTATTCGTCTTTTGTTTCGTCTTCTTTCTTCCCTAAGAACTTATCGGCAAAAGAAGAAGCAAATGTGCCATTTGCAAAGATGTTTCTACCAGCAGAATGAATACCTACTGCGGTAATAGCACTTGCAAGACCTTCAATCAATGTGACAATGATATTATCACTTGATATCGGATAGCTAATAACAATAGCACAAATAATACCAATTACAATTAAGATAACTGGAATAATTTCATTTGCTACTTTATCAAGAAATTTCAGATGTTTAATAGCTGCACCTACTAGCAGCAGTAAGATTACTACCTGGATATTAAGCGCGATGTCAATACTCCCAAACGTCATTTAAATTCTACCTCCTTTAATATGTAAGATTTACTCTAATGTTAAAGGAGGTACTTCTTAACTTAAAAAAGTTTTATCATTAGTCCAATTGATATAAATAGTATTCTGTGATTCTTTAACAATGTTTGAAATATTATTCAATTCTGAATCTTTTTCTTCGTCTGAAATTTTAGTAAAGCTTGAATCTTTACTTCCCTATGAAATAATAATGAGTATTGAATCTTTTTCTATAGGTGAAATTTTAGTTTTATGTGAATCTTTATTTGTTGTTGAAATTATAGGTGTTAGTGAATCATTATCCGCTTCTGAAATATTTTAAAAACCAGATTCTTTTTGTCTCTATGAAAAATTGATGGGTTTGAATCTTTATGTTGGTATGAAAATTTAAATAATCACGAATCATTTAATTCGCTTGAAATTTTATAATATCATGGTTCGTTCCCTCCTTTGAAATATTAAGTTTCTATAACTCTTTACGCCTCATTGAAATTTTAGTTATAGATGAATCTTTACCTACTCCAGAAATTTTAAATAATGTTGAATCTTTAACTATTGGTGAAATATTATCCACTATTGAATCGTTCGACTGTAAGTGGATTAGTTATTACACTATTATAATATATCATTGAAAAATATAATAATTCCTACTTCCCATAATCAGAGAAGTAGGAATTTTAGTTTAATAGTAAGTATTCATCGTCGTATTATTTTGAGACATCTGTTGTAATGCATTATAGTCAACGAATAACCCATACATCTTTCTAATGTAAACAGATTTTTCAGATAAATCTTCACGAAGTTTTGAGTATTTATCAAATACAGATTCCCAACGTTTTCTTTCTTTATCTGATAAATCATCATTCTCCATTAGATAAGCATCTAAGATACCCATACGACTATTGATCTGTCTCATTAATAACAATGCATCATTTTGAGTTTCAATATTACGAATTCTCATCTTATATTCATAAAGATCATCTTCAATAGATTTCAATCCATCTAATTTAATCTTTGTGAAGAATCCAGGTTTTGTAGATTCTGTTGCATAGGTATCTACAAAGTTCCAGAAAGCTCCTTCAATATTACTAATTACTAAAGAGAGTTTTCTCTTAAATAATTTAGAAGTACTATATGAAACTGACTTCTTTAACATGATAATCGTAGAACGATCCTTATCAAGAGAACGATAGATATTTAAATACCATTGCAGTAGGAGGCATTTAAAATCCCCAACTTTAGTATCCATTTCAGGAATCGCTTTCTGAATTTGAAGTAAAGCATCTTCTACACCATTTGTAACATATCCACCAAACTCTTTACAGAAGATGCTATTGTTATATCTCATAGTTTCAAACATAACAAATTCGAACAATGCTTTACATTTATCATAAGAACTCTGATCAAAGGTATCATCCTTTTCGTAAACAAAATAATTTAATTGGTTGATAAATTCTTCAATCGGTTTAACTCCTGTATAATTATTTACTTCTTCCACAATGATATTTGTAATATCAAGCGCACATAATCCAATCATTGGATCAAATAGCTTATCATCAATTTCTAAATAGAATTTATCAAATGGCTGTAAAACAGTTTCTGGATTAAATAAAACACCATCTATCTTATTTGAATCATTAAAAAATGGATATATTCTAGTTCCAAAAAATTCACTGTCTGTATTCTCTGTGATCATAACATCTAAGCATCGGAATCTAGGAAATAATTCTGTCAACTCTTTCTGTATCGTATCACAGACCAATCTCATTTTCTCTTTTGGCCTTTCTTCATCATTCACCACAAACATCAATTGCTGTGTCATATTATCTATATGATTCTGTCCATCTTCACGACCAATCATAATAGGTTCCATATTCATATCTCCTTTCGGTCATTTACATTACTAATATGTTTCCGAATGTAAGGAAAAAGAGGCAATAAAATATGGAGAGCAGGTCTAAGCCCACTCTCCATATCATAAGTACGTTTATTAAGAAATAGCTTTGGTCTGGATGAAGTTGTATCTCTCCGGACGAATTCCAGAAGGATTCAAGATCTTAACACGACCCTGTACCGGTGTATACTCTACAAATTTCCATCTTTCGAAGGAATGAATTGCAGGCAGTGCCGGATTATCTGCATTACGAATCTCATTGCTGATATATAGCTGATAATCGTAAATACGATACATAATTCTTTCTGTTCCACGAGGATTCAGAACAACAATAAACTCATCTGTTCCACGAAGTTTATCAGAACCAATAAACTGATATACTCTTCTAGAAGAAGATACAACAGTTCTTGTATAGTCCAGTTCAACCGGACCAATGTTTGCAGGTGTCTGATAGGTCCATGCCGTAGGAGTAATCTTACGAACCATATCCGGATCACCATAAACAGAAATAACAACGTTCGGATCATTCAGTTTCTGGATAAGATCAGTCGCAAAACTCTCAAAGTAGTCAAGGAATGTCTTATATCTCCATTCTACATGATCCAGTGCATAACCTTCCCTCGGTGCATAATCGAACTGACCGTATTCAGAATTACTAGAATCCATTCCACGGAAAGAGGTATCGAGATGCTGACGGATTTTATCATCTTTATAGTTAGCCATAACAGTCTTAGTCATAGACATGATTTTGGTAACCTGGTTTACATTATACATAGCAGAGATATCTTTTACTTCTTCCGGAGTAACGGTTGTGTTAATCGGGATAGCGTTCGGGATCTCAACGATATCAGTTACTTCTTTCCATTTTACATGAGTTGTTGTAGCTCTTGCATTGGAAGTATCCAATCTGGAAGTAACACGAACTGCTGCAACTTTACCCTTCAGAGCAAAGATATTTAGACGGTTATTTTCCATTGTACCTGTGAAAATTTCTTTTACTGTCGTAACAACAACATCTGAAGCCGGTTTGGATTTGTGCTGATACTCAAATGTATACATCAGAGCACGCTCAGTTTTGCCATAAACCGGAGTAAACGGTACATTTACACGTACCCATACATCATGCGTTTCACCATCAGCAGTTGTACAGATTGACCCATCGTATTCAACGAATCCGGCTGCGTTAGGAAGGATATCACCTTTTTCAAAGAATACATCAGCAACTTTAACAGCAGAAATAGCAGTTTCAATCGACAGATTGTCTGCACCTGCAAGACCACCAAGCTTGTCATGAACAATTTCAATGTCATCTGTCAAAGGCAGAGTAACATCAAATGTAGTCAGAGCAGCCGTAGCATCGATTGCAGCCGTCAGTTTATTCTGATCTTTGAAGAAATCCAACTCATTACCCTGAGTATCAACCAAAATACGATACTGCATAGAGATCGGGAATTTCGGCTGCTGAGCAACGAACTTCGGAATGGAACCTTTATCAAATACCATGTTCATCAGGATCCATTTGTGCATTGGGAATGCCATACCTACCATCGGAGCAATGCTTGCACCGTTTGTATGCTCAAGCAGAGCCTCACGGTCATTCTCAAACAGAGCCTCCATATCAGTAATATGTTCCTGATAAGCTTCAGGTGTCATACCTTCTGGATCTGCGGATTCGTTAACAAAGAATTCTTTCAGAGCCTCCAGAGAAGCTTTCTTATTCATTGCACGAGCAGGATCCATGTAAAAATCGACTGCGGCTTCACTATATACGTTCTGAATAGTATTCAGATAAGACTCGCAGAATGGTTTCATCGGATTATTGCTATAACCAGAAGCAATATTTTTAATTGGTCTTTCGCCAGCTAACATTATTTATTTCTCCTTTCAGATATAATAATTTTCATATTTAATGGGTATTAAATATTTTATTATATTGTTAGAAAACCCACTCTATCTAGTATGGATAATATAGGATATTCTTTGAAAAAAGTCCTTAAAATGGTAAATATAGAAAAGAAAATACACTAACTGAAAATATCTCAGTTAGTGTATAAGGTAAACATTAGAAAAAATGATCAAATAAAATAGGATTTGATTGAATATTGGATAGAGTTTCTTTAAAAGCTATGAAATTATAATCCATCATTCCATTTGGTATTGCAAAAACAATATGTTTTATATTGCTAATCCAATGAGTGGTTTTTAATATATTTTTAAAAATTTCAGCCACTTCATATGGGTTTTGCCCAAATACTCCGCATCCATAAGCTCCCAATATAAGAGTTCTTACATTATTACAATCAGCAATACTCAAAACAAATCTAACTCTATCATACATCACTTGATAATTTTCTTCATTAGAAACTTTACAGTATTTCTGCGCTGCTTTTTTGTTTGGTGCTGCACAAGTGATAATATCACATAAACAATCATCACGAAATATGATATCCGGTGAATATAAAGCTCGATTTAAGTACAATGCTCTGTTTAGATGATGCCTATTAAATTCATAATAACTATTATCAAAATAATTTAATACGTTAAATAGATAAGAATCTATACATAAAGCTTCTTCTTGAGCAGTTGATCCATCTAAAAATCTACCTCCAGGATTTTTAAATGATGCAAAATTTAATGCAGCTATTTTACCGAATTCAGGTTTGTAAAAATGTTGAATTGCAGTTACCGTATCCATATTAACTATTTCAATAGTTGGGAATTGATAATATGGCTCGCATGATAAAAAATCATTTGATATTAATCCCATACAACGATTCCATTCTCTCGATAACTTTTTATCATCAAAAAACAACGTATTTTTTATAGATTGTTCTATATGATACTGATATCTTTCTTGCATAATACCAGTATGAAAAATCGCTCGCGTTTTTCTATCTATAGGGTTTAATTGATATTCATTATCTTTCATATTTTTGTTATTCTCCTATATTATATTTACCCCTATGTAAAAGAGTTAATAAATAAGCACATTAGCCATCATAGACTAATGTGCCATTATTTATTTCTTCTTTACTTCTGCTTTCTTTTTGTTAATCATAGATTTCAAAGGACCTTTCAACCAAGAAAGATAACTTTGTAAAGCAGCTCGATTCTTTTTCTGATCTGGACCAAACACTGCTTTCCATTTTTTATATTGAACATCTTTCTCGTAGTCATCTGATTGTTGTTTGCTAAGTAGTTTCAGCATGTTTCCAAAAATTACAACACTATCTTCAATACCAACATTCTGTTCAAATTTAGCGACATCTCCGGCATCTTTACAATTCTCTAATAATCCAGTCAATCTTTCTCTCAAACCATCAAAATCACATTTAAACATTAAGTTCTTTCCTAAAGACCATTTTATACTTTTTATCATTGATGCAAAACTATAAGAAAGACTCTCTTCAATAATTCCATGTTTCATTGCGTGTTCAAATAAAGCCATTATTTGTTATCCTCCTCTTTTTCATCTTGGTTTTTAATTTCCTGAAAGATAGCATGAATTGAATCAAAGATTGCTAAGAATTTCTGGAAATTCACATTATTTTGTATATAGGTTCTATTGTCATACATAGTTAAGACATAATCACTCATATAAGTTTTCAAGTCCATTAATGTATTTAATATATAGTCAATTACTTTTGTTGTTTCATCTGTTTTAGAAATCTCTTGTGTTAATTTGAAGATATCATCCGACTTCACAACTAAATTGGTATACAGCTTCTTCAATTCAACTTTCTTAGCAATCTTTTCATCTTCGGATAATTGATCAAAGATTTCAGCTTCTAATTCTTTCAATTTCTGATGAGGATCGCTCATTTCTCCTTCAGTGGAATCAGAATCTCCATCAAAATTGCTTTCACCTTCTTCTCCACTACCATCATCAGAATTACTATCTTCCTCATCTGATTCCATGCCATCATTATCACCATCGATAGTTTCTAATTCTTCATCGTCGGATCCTTCTGGGTTTTCTTCTCCTGTTTCATCTCCTCCAATATCTTCCTCTCCGTCTGACGAAGTATCATCAATTGTCTCAAACTCTTCGCTATCATCGGTCTCTCCTCCATCTTGGTTGTCGGTCTCATCATTATCAGGTTCTTCAATCGGTTCAGCACTTGCTACCTCCTCGTCATCTATTGTATCCAATTGATCTTCCTCATCAGGTTCTTCTGGAGTGTCATCATCTTCTGGTTCATCCGTACCTTCATCATCAATGGTTTCTAATTCATCATCAGTTTCATCGGGTGTCGAACCATCTCCAGCATCAAATTCTGTAAATATATCTAAGAAATTACTATTTATATGATCAAATACAGCCATTATCATTTCCTCCTATATTAATCATCATGTCTTTCTATCGAACGTGGAATTGGTTGTCCAGCTGTGGTCATACCATATTTAATACGTTGTCTTTCCCTGGCTAATTTCTTTTGATATTGTAATAAGAAACGATATTGTTTCATATCACCATCATTCTCAGCCATCTGAATCTGTTTTTCTACCACTTTCAATTCAGTTTCTATCTCATCATAGATTAATTTCTTTTCTCTATTGTTTAATGCTTTTGATGTGGCAAGATAACCCATAGCAGATATTAAACCAGCGACTGGATTGATAACAGTCACAACTCCACCAACAAGTGCTAATTTTAAGACACGAGAAAAAGAAGGAATCAAAGATCCTTTGATAATAGCCTCTCTACGATCAGATCGAATCGCTAATTGTAAATTCCGAATAAAACCACTGGCATGAGCATCTATCGATTGACAAACAGCTTTTTCTTTTGTCGATAAATCTTTCATTTTTGATTTCATTTTCATTAATCCAAGTTTTAGATTATTAATACTAAACCCTTCATGGATAACGCTTTCTAAGGCATTAATATATTCAGATTCAATGATAACATTTCTCATTAGACCAGCTTCTATTTTTTCTTCTCGAATATTATTTAAAATAGATTCTGCTTCTTGACATCCTAAAGAATCCATACTAACAGATCCATTAGAATAACAATAGTCTTTAACCGTCTCTACAAACCAATTATAATCAATTGCAATAGGACAGTTGACAACCAAACGAGCAGTATGAGATAATGTATTAGACACTTCTTCTATGTTTCGATAGATGAAATCTTGAATCTTATCTTTTTTATTCAAGATATTCTCAAAAGCTTCTTGATAAATTGCGTATTCTAAGAAAGATTCATTGATATCAACCGTAATAGATTCCTGTAAAGAGATATGAGATTTTTTATCTTTATTGATATAGGATTCTAAACCGAAATCCATATCTCCAAAGTCAAATTCATCATCGTTATTATCATCAAACTCATCCATTTCAGAAGAACGATAATCACTGACTTTTTTGATACTCTTATCAAGTTCTTTGATATATTGATCCATCTTCTTCTTTTTATCTCCATCCAGACTTTCTAATTTCTCTTCTGCTTTTTCTTTCTTTAAACCTTTCAGAAGTTTTTCTGACTGTTTATTATTAATATGAAGAGAAATTAATTTATCCACAACTGCATTTGTCATAACTAAGATAGGACCTACCGCCGGTATCGCTATTGGAGAAAAAATAAAAATAGCTCTTACGATGCCAAATAAGTGAGGCATCCCATCAACAATTTCTTGCGGTGTTTTTGCATAAAGACGATTCATCATTCGGCGGAACCATTTCTCATCTTTATTTTGCTCTGCTTTGTATTTCTTAAAGAAATCTACAATATCATCATCTTTTAATTCAGATTCTAATATTTGAGAAATCATTGTATTGTCTTCATATACTTGAGACCATTCTAAGAAATGAAGACCTCTTAATCCATCTGCATATTGTTTCAGAGATTGATCAAGGAATCCTTTCATTTTAACATTCTCTTCTTTTAATAACGATGAATAATTAATAAGCTGAGCTTCCATAAATGAAGTAGGAATATTAATAGCCAATGGCAATGCTAATAAAGTATCCATATATTCTGATATTGGATCTAAATCATTTACTCCTTCTTCAATATGATGTAATTCTTTAAAGATGAAATCAGATACTTTGCTTTCTGTATTAAAATTCTTTAGTAGAGTTCCCTCTTCTAAATTGAGATGCTTTTCTATTAAATCACCAAAATGATTCGTATCATTCATAATATAAGAATGAGTTTCATCATATGCTTCCGAGAAATATGATTGACGAATAACATTTCTCATTTTTCTCATATAAGAATCGGTAAGCACTGATTCTCTCATAAGAAAATACTCGGAAACATATTCCAATATTTCCGATAAGTTAGTTTCGATTAAACCATTTCTTTTAATAGCATAAGGAATATTCTCCAACGCAAGATTTAACTTTGCTTCTGTTCCAATATTATATGTATCAATAAATTCACATAATTTTGATACCACTTCCGAGGTTTCAAGATCTAAATTACTTTCAATAAAACGATCCATATTAAATCTTCGATTAATAATAGTATCATTCTTAAGTATACGGTCACAATCCATATATCTTTTAATCGTATAAGTAAATGGATGAAGCTCTGGTTTTCCTCTTGTATAATCATCCAGATGTTTTAAATTCTCATATCTTGGAATAATATTCTGATTGATCATATTTTGTATCTTGGTTATATAAGCCGGATTGTTTTCATTATCTTTGGCAAATATTGAATATTTATCAAAGATTTTTGTCCCATAAGTATTGACATCAACAGAATTGTTAATTGTGGTTAGAAACATTTCCATCATTGTTAAACTAATTGGACTTTTTAGATTATTGATATTTAGACTATTGCTCATAGTCGTTGATTCTAATAATCTCTTTCTTTTTTTTATAAATTCCAATGAAGTGATAGACATAAACGCCCCTTCCTCCCTTTATTTAAATTACTATATTGTTATAGGTATATGTAATTAGGGATATAGAACATTTATAGTAATAAAGACACCTAGAGACGGAGGAATAACCTATTATGATTAATCAAAATATCGGTTATGTTATCATAGAAACCGCTACTACATCACAAGAATATAAACCAACTGTTGTTTACCAGAATAACAGATATGCAGTTGCTGAATGTATTTTACAAGAAGCGAATGAAACAAACAGAAATAAAAGGTTTTATGCTTCAGAAGAACTATTTCCACAATTAACTTCTCCTCGTACTGTTGAGCTTTTAACAAGGGGAGAATTAAGAGCTGAAAATGGACATCCTTTATCAAAGGATATTGTTCGTCAGAGTCAAATCGATCCTAATAATACCGTTGCTATCTTCTTAAAATTATGGGCAGATGATAATTTTGTAAAAGCGCATGTTCGTGGAACTAATAATGCAAAAGGAGAAGAATTCAATAGAGATCTATTAGATGGTTTCAAACCAGCTTGGTCATTACGTGCATTGGGTTCTATTCAAAATACGCAAAGAGGTGCAGAAGTAAAAGGATTAAAAGTGATTACTTGGGATCGTGTTATTTATCCAAGTCATCCAAGAGCATATACGCAAGGTTTAGTTACCGAAGGATGTTCTGGGGTATTGGAACAAAAAGATCCAGGTATGCTGATTCCTATTACGAATGAAAGTGTTATTGATTATATCAAAACAGAATCTGCTAATTATAAAAACATCTTAGAGACCTTTGAGTTAGAATATGATAATATCGAATTAATTCGAAATGGTCTTCAAGTAAAATTAACAGGAAACGATGGAAGTATCTACGTTGTTAATACGGAGAGTTATATTCAACGTGAAATCCAAGATGCTTGCTTTAAACTGAAAGAAATGAAATAAGAAGAGGGTGACAAGTTATGGCTTTTTCTAATAATATGACAAAGCTTTTAAACAAGATTGAACGTAGATTAGGGACTAGGCCATTAAACCTTCCTAAGCATCTACAAAAAGATGAATGGGTAACAGTAATTGAAGAAGAAACAATTGTTACGTATTCTCGTTATTACCCATTTCAATTAAAATATAATATAACTCCTGATACTCCCATTAAAGATGGATGGTATCTATTGGATGAAGATGTATTAGATGGTGTGACCATTATTGGAGTTAAAGATATTTCATGGGAAGACTTTGCAACTTCTTCTGTAACTCAACAACAGAACGCTGGTTATGGAGTCTATGATATGTTTACCAATCAATATGGATTATCTGATATCATGATGTATCAAGTACATGCAGACTTAATGAGTTTGTATAATAACGGTATCTATCCAAACTTTGAACCACCAAATATGTTAAAGTTAGAAAATGCAGTAGGATCTAACCTACAAGGCTCTTATAAAAACTTTAATATTTATCTTCTAATAGAACATAGTAAAAGTTTAACTACCATCACACCAACACAAATGGAAACCTTTGAGAATCTTGCTGTTTGTGATGTTGCTAGTTTCTTATATGAAGAATTAAAGTTATTCGAAGGAGTCGAAACCGTATATGCAAATATTGATTTAAAACTCAATGATTTACAAGATAAAGCAAATAAAAGAGAAGATGTTATTAACTATATTAAAGAGAGTTATGTATCAGCTTCTAATAAAAATCAACCTATGATTATGACCATCTAACAAAAAATAAATTATCAGAGTAATCATCATTCGATTACTCTGATAACTATTTGAAAAATCTTCCACCTTGATTACTAGGTGTTTCATCATTTCTAAAACTTGTTTGATTTGTTCCAAAGTCTGGTCTACCTAGATAATTCACCATATTGGATGCCATTGAAAACATGTCTATAGTATCAAATAAATATTTCATACCATAGAAGTTATCAATAGGAATATCAATAAAACAAGAATCATATAAGTTTAACCGAACTCCCATAATCTGTACTTGATTCTCTCTTACAATAATAATCGGATTGAACGCCAACCATTTCTTTTCTAATAAACCGTCAATGACAATTGGCTCTTTCTTTCTCTGTATGTATAACTCATCATTTTTAATCCCAAACGTTCCTGATTGAAACCATTTTTCTACCCTTTCCAAATGTGCTCTAATTAATAATATCTCATTTGCTGTAATCATAACATATTCTTTATCGTAAGTTTTGTTAATCGTTAAGAAGAAATTATATTTCCTACTTATCGAACTTAGATTATCTTGGTTCTTTGTGTATGCGTATTCATGATGAAAACTTGTTCTCATACCATTTTTATCAGGACTAGATAATTGGACAACCATTCTTATGATTCCCCCATTACCTATCCATAATAGATCATCTGTAATTTTGTCATATTCATACCATATCGGAGTGCTCATTCAATACATAAACTCCTTCCATAACTTAATCTTTAGTTCCTCAAATTTTATTATTTAAAAATTCTAAGATTCCCATCTCGACGTTCTATGATGATCTCACCATCATATTTCCCATAACGGTCAACTGAAATGAAAACAAAATTGATAAGATTCGTATATGAACTTAAAGAAGCATCATATAGTTTCAACTTAAATTTTCTTTTTATTTTTCTTCTGAGTCTTATAATTATGGGTATCAATTCTCTAACTGTTGGTTCGATTACTTGATAGATATACTCTGGATAGAATTGATTTATTTTTAATATAAAATAAGATTCAAATTCTATCGGTAATGATCGACCATTTACAAAAGTATCTAATTCTTGATCATTTGCTATAATCTCAGATATCTTATAAGGTTGATCAATCCTAGTTAATATTATCTGTCGTTCTTTTCGTTTCTTTGGTAGACTCCACAATTCTTTTTTGTCTAACATTGGATAAGTTCCTCCTTTCATTCATAGATATAATATATCATTGTAAGAAAAGAGAAAACCAGTATAGAAGATTAATCCTATACTGGCTATGTATTTAATCGTAAAAAGTGATTGGATATATTCGCTTTTCTAATTTACGAATAATCCGATCATATCTTGCGTGTAATTCATTATCTGTAACTTCTGTTTGTTGACATTCTTTTGCGTATTTATTGAATACTGGTTTCTTACGTTGATAATACTTTTTACAATGATAAAAACCGGTATCAACCACTTCGATATAATACGTATTATTATCTCGTAATCTACCTAAAGTTTGTCTTGCTAATACTTCTGATACAAAAGGTTCATTCAATAAGATTACTACTTTCAATCCAAAAATATCTACACATGCAGATGCTGATTTTGTGGTAGTAATAATAAACCTCTTATTCTTTGCTCTTTCTTTTTCTTCTGAATCTACAATGGATGTAAAGATACCAATATCATCTTTCATTTCTGGATATACTTCTGTTATCTTCTCAATAAAAGTCTCAATCGCATTGTTGGTTCCAATATAGATCATACATTTATCTTTATAAGTTCCTTCTGTTTTCATGATATTCATAGCTAAATCTAATGCTATCACGGCTATCTCAAAGAAGTTCTCATTATTTGCGGCATATGAAATATAACGGTTCCTATCTAAGCCGTATTGGTTCTTACAGGAGCTAATAATCTGCGGAGTTGGTCTGCTATTATATAATAAAGCCCAATAATCTGAATGTGGATCATGCTCTGGATCAAATAGATCGATTGCCAATACGTTCTTAAAACTTGTTTGATAAATTTGATTTTCTCTTTGGTCCGATCTTTGATCTGTTGCTGTTAGATAATATGTCTTATAAACATTGGTATAGAAATCAATCATTAGCATGTTTGTAAAATTCAAATGTGCTTCATCAAATACCTTAATACCAATCTTTAATTTCCTAAATATCTCGCCAACTTCTCTCCATCCATAACGATCTCCAAAACTCTTAATTGTTCCATGAGTTACTAAGAATATCTTATATTGTTTAATATCCTGATCATTCATTCTCTTAAGACGAAATAGCATATTAGAACTATTGATAAAACAAATCTCTCGTTCTTGAAGATTTGTGTATTCTAACGTTTTTTCTTTCCATTGTAATAACCAATTCGTTGCATACGTGATAATCATCGTTTTAATACCAGTATATGCAAACGTTGCCACCGTTATATAAGTTTTACCTTTTCCGGTATTAAGATTTACAGATAACTGTGATTTCGTAGCAGTATTTTTATACTCGTTTTTACCAAGCATAAATCGCAACGCTTCTTTCTGCAAATCATCTCTCGGTAGTGTTTTAATTTTAATATCTTGATAATGATCATATGAATTATATTGATCTTTTTCTATATACGCTTTTACTCCTAAAGCTTTCTCGACATACCAGACATCAATTCCTCTAGGAAGGTACAAAATTTCCATATTTTCATCATAATAAAGTCCTAAATAGTTCACTTGATGTCTTGTAGGATCAAAGACACTAAAGACATTTTCAAGTTTCGGACAAGAACCAAATTTATAATAATGAACTTGAATGCTACTGTTCTTGACAATTATTTCCGGTTTTTGCATTTACATTACGTCCTTTATCGTACTTTTTAATCCATTGTATATACTTTTCTAAAAAAGTATATACCAGATACAGATTACTCCATATCTGGCATATATCATTAATTTTCAATCTCGATATAAGTATATTCTTCTAAATATCGGTCAATCTCAGGTTTATACTCTGGATACATTCTAACAGCATCCTCATAATTAATCCGTCCTGTTCTCACTTGTTCACCTAAGTATTCTCCCATGATGATTACATATCTCCTTTCATTTGATTGATTAATATTGCATTAATGGCTTTCTCCATTAACTCTACACGTTTTTCAGTTTTCAAAGGAACCGTTTCATATTTATAATAAACAGAATTGGTATCTGGATTATACATAGGAATCGCTCTTTGACCAAGTGGTGTATTTGGTTCTGGAATACTAGAAACAAATTTACCTTGTTGATCTAATTCCTCTCTACTCATTCCTAACCCCTCCCTCGGATCGAAGGGGGTAGTGTTGATAAATTCTACTACATTTGATTTATTGATACGGATATAAGTTTCCACTATGATTCTCCTTTCATATGATCTCTTAATTAAATGTTTTCCTTAATAATAATTCACAGAATTGACCAGGAGAACATTCAAATAATATAAAAAAGGAGGTTATAAGATTATATGGCTAATATGAAAGCTTTTTTAGATGTACTTGCTAGTTGGTATGGATACAATGAAGCAAATGGTACGGATGATATTATTATTAAAATTTATAATGATCAGAGACCAGCCGGTACATATAAAATGAATATGAGAGATGCTTGGTGTCAAGCAACAATCTCTGCGGCAGCATATAAATCCGGCAATAAAGGATATCTTCCAAATACCTGTGCTTGTGTAGTAGGTGTTCAATGGTTCAAAGATAGAGGAAGATGGGTTGGACGTTATCAATCTAATTATAATCCGATTGTCGGAGATATTATCTATTATGATTGGGATGGTAATAGACTCAGTGAACATGTAGGAGCCGTCGTTAAAGTATCCGGAAGCAATCTGACCGTAAGAGAAGGTAATAAGAATGATCGCTTAGAAGATCGTGTAATTTCCAAGAACAGTTCTTTGATTCTTGGTTATGGTAGACCGAATTGGGACTCTGCCACAGCACCTGTAAATCCAGTTGGTACAAATACTAACCCAATGGCAAAAGGTTGGTTGACAACAGGTGATAAGGGAGATCAAGTAAAAGATCTTCAGACAAAACTTAATAAAGTTGGATTTGATTGTGGTAATGTAGATGGAGATTTCGGTGCTAAAACATTAGCAGCAGTAAAAGCTTTCCAGAAAACATATGCTCTTACAGTAGATGGCATGGCTGGTGAACTTACACTTGCTAAGCTGAACTCTGTATATGCTTCTCTTGGTTATAAACCTTGGGTTGGAGAGATCAGTGTTGATTGCACGGTCTATAGTAAAGCAGATAGCACAAGCACTGCATTACCTGGATATCCAAAACTTAATAAGACCAATCTTGTTGATGTTGTTGGAGAAGTTTCTGACGGTAAAGGTAATACATACTTTAAAATCATGATTGCTAAACTCCATACAGGTTATGTACTTCAGTCTAAGATGAAGATGACTGGTACTAATAGTGTAGCCACGAAATATAAAGAATGGGTTGGAGAAGTTACAGCAAGCGCTCTCAATGTAAGAGAGAATGCTGGTGTAGAATATAACCTGATTAAAGAATATCCGCAACTTGCTAAGACTAATTTAGTTAGTGTTATTGGTGAGAAGAAAGCTTCAGATAATGTTGTTTGGTATTATGTCGCTATTGCAGGCAAATTCAAAGGTTATTGTAGTTCGAAACATATTAAAAGAAGATAATACGAATATTACAGATACCCTTTTTATAGGGTATCTGTAATTCTTTTTGTTTCTGATTGCATATTATTACTGTGATATAGTAAGGTAATCATAAAAATACAATCAGAAAAAGGAGAAAAGAGTATGTTCTATTTTAACTTATCAGAAAGAAAAATCAACGAGTTACATGATATCCTGTATGGGGTGACACAAGTGAGATATGGGAAACCCTGCATCAATGATTTTATCAAGAGTTCAAATGATAATCGAGTCTACGCAACAAATACAAAATTGAAAGTTATGAAACCTGATTTGAGATTGAGAATCGTGAAGGATAAGGAGGGAAAAGAATTCATGATTGTTATCAATCCACAATCTGAAAACACGTTTGATGATTGTTCGGATGCTTGGACAAGAGTATTAGGGTATTTAAAATATAAGATTGTAACTTTCAAGAATGATCAAGGCATGACAGTAAAAAGTATCTATCTTTTGAATAGCGATACTTGTATATTCCCATTTGAATTTGATGGTCAAATATGCAAAGTGTTGGATATGGAAAACTTTGCTAAGAAGAAGAAAAGTAAAGTTGTAAAGCTTATGGTGGATGAAACAAAATCACCGAAAACAGATGTGAATATTCTACAAGAAGAAGCAGAAGATATTTATGATGCAATACAAGCAACTACTGAATGTAATCGTATTGAAAGAGTTAATTTGATGGAAGCGATTCATAATCAGATTAACTCTAAACTTGAAGAGAATGATATTGTAATTTCAGTAAGTGATTTACATAATGAAACTCTTGAAACTTTGAAAGATTATTTTCAAAATACCCACGTCACTCGTTTAAAAAGGGAATACATTCCTTTACATCAAAGAGAATTTATAAACAAAGCAGAGGACTTGATTGGATGGAGACCAAAAGTAAAATCATATGATGACGGTACATTTGGTTTTAAATGTGGGTTGCAAGTCCAGATACCAATCGCTCATTATGATATGAGTATCGAAGAAACAGGTAGAGAGATTTCCAGGTTTCGAGATCAATTTGTTGAATGGGGTTATAGCCTTGCAAAGAAATATAACAATCGTTCTTGTACTCCTGGAATTAAAATGATATTCAATCGTATGATCCTTACGAATGATTATGTTCTAGAACTCGATTACTTATATGACATTGTTAACCAAATCTAAAAGGAGAAAGATTATGTATGATAATATAAGGTATACATTTGATACTAATGGAAGAATAATACAAAGTGAAAAACCAGGAGAGAAAGAGAAATATTACTGGTATGAGAATGAATCTGATTCTTTAGTTAGGAGAATAAGTTCAGCGGGACGGGAAGATATCTTATGCGAATATGATAAGATGCTTCGTATTACAATGAGACCAAGTAATACGGATGAATGTATTGATCATATCATATGGATCAATGAAATGAATGCTCGTGCTATACTTACAAAAATCATAGAAAATGGGACTTATATCAAAAAGATATAAGTCTTATTATTTCACAAAGGAGGAAAATACAATGACTGAATTGGGAGTATTAAAGATAAATAAGGGAGAAGTTACTGAGGAAGAGATAAATAAGGAACTTCATAAGTTAAAAGAAGAAGGATTTCTTGCAACGTATCTCACAGAAGATACAGAATGTAAGGTATATTTCCTTGAAAGAGGAGAAGATAAGCAAGAACGGAAAGAAGTTGAAAATAGACATAGATTACATATCTATGCCACCTATTTAGAAAGAAGAGGAAAATAATGATTAAAAAAGTATTAATATTTGGGAAAGATCACAATAAAGCGGATATACGTACACAGATCTGTCGAATGGAAAAGGATAGATATGTGGTGACTGATGTGCAAGAAACCGAAGACGGTAAGAACTATGTATTTGAGAAAGCAGAAACTGGAAAAGAAGCTGATGATCTCATGGAAATTCGTGAGCGTCGATTAATTGAAATTAGGGCTAGAAGGGAGAAGAAATATGATGATCGCAAAAGAGAAAAATGAAAGAACTTTACCGCTGAATGACTTATCACTTATTGAGTCAAGTTACAAGTTTTTAGTTTTACAGACAGAAGGTTTTAAATTATCTGAAACTGTAGAAGATAATAACGGTGATTCCATTTTATTCTTCAGAAAAGAAAACCAGTAAGAAATCAATAAGCCGTTAACAAAAGATAAATAAAGAGAGGTTTATAAAAATGATTTCAGCTGATTTGTTTAGACAATATCTCAAAGATAATTTAAAACCTTGGGCTAGGGACGCGGGTGGATATAAAGAAATATTAACTCGTTGCCCTTATTGCCCAGATTCAAAAGACCCAAATAAGGGACACATGTATATTAGTGTCCCTTTTGATGAAAAGCTTTCTTTTTTTAATTGTGCTAAATGTAATACGCATGGTGTATTGACTCCCACAAAACTAATCGAATGGGGAATTACGGATGTAAACTTCATGTCAGATTTATCGTCCTATAATAAGAAAGTTTCTAACCTTCCACAAAACAAAATGCTATATAAAGAAGGTATGAAATTTAATGTGAATCATTCCTTTATTACAGATGATAAATTAAGTAGGTATAAATTAAAATATTTGAATGATAGACTAGGAGCAAATCTAACGTTAGATGATTGTAAGCAGTTAAAAATCATCTTAAATTTATCAGATCTGTTTAAAGTTAATTCATTAAAACCAACTAGAGATGAAACAATCATGAGCCAATTAGATTATAATTTTATGGGATTTTTATCCATTGATAATGCTTTTGTTAATCTAAGAAATTTAGAGATTCAGAAGAATATTTATCAAGGAATTAATCGAAGATATATTAATTATGATCTATTTGGTAAGTATGATAATTCTCAACGGTTTTATACAATGCCAGCAAATATAGATCTCACAAGACCAGTTACGTTACACATTGCAGAGGGGAGTTTTGATATTTTATCGATTTATCTAAATCTTCCTAATAATACTGGTAATGATATCTATACATCAATTAGTGGTAAAGGATATAAAGGTATTATCCGATATTTTATATCACAAAAGAAACTACCATGGTTAAATATCCATATATATCCAGATAATGATATCACTAGAAAGGAAATATGGGATGTTGTAGAATCGTTCAAAGTCTTCAATTTTCCAATTTCTATTCATCGGAATCTATCATCCGGACAAAAGGATTTCGGTGTAGATCCCAAACATATTCAAGAAGTTATAGAGAAAATAAACTAATGGAGGATAAGAAATGTTTAACAATAGAGGGCAATTAAGTTGCATGTTGGCGGTGTTAATAAACGAACAGAATTGTCGTAGAATGGGTCATGAACCAGAAGAAACTTATATCTAGATGGAAGAAATTATGACAGATATAGAAAAAGAGATGGAAGACATTGATAACCATTATGAGAAATACGGAGATAATAAATTACTTGCTTATCTTACTTATTACGGATCTTTTGAGAATGATATCTTCCGAGTTTCCCTTGATGGAGAATGGGATGGAAAAGAAGACATTATCACAATTCACCCAAAGATCTATGGTAAAAGTAAGAGGTATGATATCTCCGCTCCAACTCAAGAAGAGTTAAAAGATCTTATATATTCACAAGGTTTTGGTCCTGAAGTTCATCATGATCTCAGATTCTGTTCTTGGTGTGGGTCACCTATGATGGATGGCTATACGGATGAAGATATGTATTTATGTTCTTCTTCTGAATTCACTCATTATATGAATCAGTTATATGGAGATAGGAATTGGAGAGGCACAACTCAAGAAGAACAAGAGTTGAATATGTATGAAAATGTCAATTATGTGGAACTCGCAGATGATGAAAATGGAGAAGAAGTCCTTATTCCATTAGCATGGTATTGGACGGAATGGTAATAACCATAAGGGTATAGATTGATTTCTATACCCTTTTTATTTTTTGTAAAAGTATGAAATAATAATCATATATTATTAAAGTGATATAAAGAATAGATTAATACATAATAATCTTATATATCAAACTACTATTTCAAATTAAAAAGTCTATAGGAGGACTAAATTATGACAACAATATTTGCAGATTCTAAAGTGAGAATAACAAAGAACCATCGAGACGGAATGAAAGAAATTGAAGACACTTTAAAAAGAATCAAAGCCAATAATGAGGCTATTGAAAGAGATCAAAAAGAAATCAATCAAATGTTAGAAGGTATTGGTTCTGATTTAGAAGAATTGTTAAAGTAATAGTTATAATGGGGGTTTTATAACTTCCATTTTTCTATATCATTTGTTCTTAGCTGAGGGATTAGTTTGAAACTCTAATCCCTCAACTCCTTTTTATTTTTTGTTATGATACCTTAATCCACAACATTACAATAATATAATGAATACTTGAAAGGAGAACCAGATGGCTGGAAGATTCTCTAATACCACATATAAAGATACTGTCACCAGTATTGTTGGTAGTGCGAAAGAAATGATTAATAATCCATATTATATATGGGCAAATAAAACCCCAACAGAAGTGGATTATTATAATATCAATATAAAAGCTTCTACACTAGATGAAGGAAGCAGTTTAGAATACGCAACTTATGGTCCTAATTCACCTTTAAAATTTAATCGAGTGAAAGGACTAATGGTCTATGGATTAGAACAGATACAAATCAGTTTAACACATGATGATTTTGGTTTGCAAGGAGACATGATTACAGGAGATGGATTTGTTCTTCCCAATACAGTAGTTCCCGTTTCAGGCGATTACTTTGCGATCACCTATATCAATGAACGTCATATCTTCCATGTGGTTGATGTTTCTTTTGATACATTAGATACTGGGGCCAATATGTATAAATTTACATATGAACTTAGTTCTGTTACCATTGATGATATTGAATGTAACGTTATAGAAGATTATACATTTATTATACAAAATATGGGTACTGATTTCAATCCTGTAATTAGAGATTCTATCTTTGATCATATTAAAAAGATTGATAAATTAGCTGAGACTTTAAAAGAGTATTTCATCTCTTTGTATTATAACGAGAGAGTTCAAACTTTCACATTTCAGTTTTTACAGCATAATTTCTACGATCCTTATATGATTCAATTCTTAATGGATAATGATGTCATTAATTATAATGGAGCCAGTTATGTTTATATTGGACATCAAACCCCTATTAAACATGATTTCCCTTTATTGTATCGAGAGACATTCTTTCGAGCATTAGAGAAGAAAGATAAAGAGCATCTTAGAAGTTATGAGACGCAAGCTATGGGAACTCAAATTAAACACCGTATGTCTACCTTCTATAATCGACCAGAGGTATTCTTTGAATTGACTTATCAATCGCCAGTAAAGGATTGGGGTGTTGTTCCAACGTTCTTTAATGAATTACTTGACCACATAGAATCCGGTGAATTATTTGAAGAGTCAGAAGGTAATTTTTATATCTACAACATTATCATAAAATACTTTAATGATAAACCGATCAATTCGATTGATTTGGATCTTGTTGAACGGTTTAACTTTAAAAGACATCATATGTTATTTTATGCAATTCCGGCAGTGATATTCTGCCTAAACTGTAAATTGAATGATTTGATGGAGAAGGAATAATGCAACATATTAGTAAATCCATGGAATAAGGAGTGTACTCAAAATGGATAAATTTATGACTGCAATAGCAGAAGAGATGAGAGCGGATTTTGAGGATTCTCTCATTGACGATGAAATGGAGGAAGCATTCTGCTTTCTTACAGGATCTAAAAGTAGCTATGAATTATTAGACGAATGTCAAGAGGAGGAACAATAAATGTTATTTGAAGAAAAAGATATTTTTGTTGATGAAGACGAAATAGAAAAAGATGAAGATAGATTTGATGATCCGGTAGGTATCAAAGAGGTAGATGAAGTCGATATTGAAGAGAGTGATGTTGATGATGTTCTTGATCCTTCTACTGACTATGCAGATATCGAAGGTGAAGAGGAAGAGCCAGTATCTGAGAATGAAGATCCGGAAGCTGATGATATTGAACTCTCTGATGATGATGTAGAATCTGTTGAAGAAGCTATGATTTTTGACGATGAAGACTTGGAGTTATATGAGTCGGTTGCTGATAGAGAAATCTGCGATATTGATTCTTATGAAAAAGATAAAGCAGATGCTTTCGAAAACGATGATGATGACGACGAAGTTGATTCTATGATCGATGATGTTCTTGATACGAATGTATCAAACGTTGTTCCAGACACCTTAGATATTCTTGGCGTTAATAACGATGATATTTTTGTTGAGGATGATGACACTGATGAAGAAGAGGATTGTGATGAAGAGGATTGTGATCCAGAAGAACTCATCGATGATGAGGAAGAAGATATCATGGACGATGTTGAAGAGTCATTTGATCTATTTGTTTAATTAAACAACTGAAGGAGAGTCATTTACTATGCTTAAATGTGTTGTTATCCCAGCACCAGGAAGGGAAATACCTGGTATTTTACCTAACAACAGAAGAATTTCTGAGGAGATGACACTGTGTTTAAATAAGAGAGAAATTCTGAAATGTATGAAACATGGAACCGTTTATGGAATTGCTTATGATGGTTCTAGAGTAATACTGACAGATAATGATTCTATTAATCATGTCATTATGGATAAAGTTGAAGAGAAAAAAGAACAGTTTCAAGCTCAACAAACAACATCTGTTCTTGACAATGCTGGAATCACCAGACAAGAAAAACGAGATATTGTTCATAATGTAGAACAGGTGAAACCTGTACAGAATAACAATAATCAGAATAGAAATAAAAATAATCGCAATCAACAAAGACAAAATTATCCGGTAAATAATACGCCGAATACCGTTACTCCAGAAGTAACAAATTCTATTGTTGAAGAGAAAAAAGATGATACTCAGAGTTAAAACTTGATCTAATGGGGCAATGCCCCATTAGATTTTTCCTTTTGTAATTTTGAAATTTTACTTATCAATCTCTTGTGTATGGTCACGAATCTGTAGCTTTTTCTTCACGCATCCTAAGTTCATTGCAATAGAAGTTGCGATGCTTGTACAAGAATTAGATCCAACTAGTATTGGTTCCATTTTCCTGATTAGCACCAAATCCTCTTCATCATCAATATACCCTACTGTCTTTTCTGTTACTTCTTTTTGTGATTTCATTTAATTCCTCCTGTGTGTTTTAGTGAGTTTTTAAAACGGGAATACCAGTATACAACTCCTAGTATACCGGTATTCATCTATATAATATATAATTTCACGTATGAAAATTAACATAACTTATCAAATATATAAATCAGAATCATCTTGGATAACTTTTAATATAGAATTGTCAGTTTGAGCTACATCAACTAAAGGTAATGTATAAAGATTAATATCAATCTCTCCATCTTCTCCTTCTGTTACTCCAATTAAGAGTCTCGAATGACCAACTCTAGCCATACCAACAAATGGATACATTTCTGCATCTAGATCACCAAAGTCAATATCTTCAACACAATCTAAATATTTAGTTATTTGAAGAGAAGAATAATTATCTACTATGACATTACTATTTGACCATTTTGTTGTGACTTTAATTTTATCAGTTGTATTTAATCTCATTGTGACTTGACCAGTAGAATAGGTCATCTTAAAACCTTCTGACAATGTAATCTGAGTAGATAGATCTTCTATCTTTGCAGAATTTACATAAACATTCATTTCTAATACAGATGGTCCATCTCCTATAGTGATTGTGTTTCCTTGTTTTAATGATATTGCATAGTAACCATCTTTTGATACACTTACGGTTCCATCATCATTGATAATTAAGAACATTAGTGAAGTATCAATCAAACGGATAAGCATCGCTTGCAATTGTGTTTCATTTTTACTCACTGTAGATGATGTATTAAACGTAACAGAATTAAATTTAAAATCTAAGTCCGTTTTGACGATTGCTGTTTCTATTGCTTCCAATCTTTTAATGATTGGATATTGAGCGTTAATATTTTCTTTTACTCTTTCTCCTATTGTATCAATTAAGTTTGTCACATCTTGATTTATATTAATAGAACCATGATTCATAAACTTTGCTTGATAACCAGTAATAATGTGACTCATGTTTTCTGGAGCTTTATCCGAAGATAAAGAGAAAGATCGATTAATAAGTACAGAATTAATTTTATCGATGTCAACCCAAAGATTTACTGTTCCTGTAAGGCTCTTAGTACAGTAGATCTTGGCTACCGTTTTATCAAGAGACGCGTTATTTGATAAGTCACTACAAGTTAGTATGATAGAGTCATTTATAAGCTCTCCTGCCACAAAAAGACACTCAAAGTGTACTTTATTATATTTAGAATATACATGACCATCTGATACATGATTTACTAAATGTAAATCAAATGTTTCATTTACATAAACATTACTCACAATATCTTCTATTTCAAACGTGCATATTTTTAGATACTTATTCGAAGCTTCATTGATAAAATAATGATCCGGAAATAATAACCCCGATACATCATTTCTTCCAGTTTGCATATAATAACGAATGCCTTCATTATCTTCCATAATCGCATCATATAATCTTTCTATATTCTGCTCAGATAATGTCAGATAAAAATGACCTTCAATTCGTTCCTCATATGGAATTGTTTGTCCTGGTCTTATAATATGAATGCAACTAGCAGCATTTAATGCGGTAATATCAATATTGTCATCATCATTACCAACAAATCTACTTGCAAAGTATCCCAATATGCCATCCACAGAAACCCTATAGGTAACGGTTCCATCATCGATTAGAAATTCTTCTCTGCCAGTAAGACTTGATAGATTTTCTAATTCATGAATTTGTCTTGTATTCAACTGATCAATCAATGCAGTTGAATTATTATTATTCGGCATATGGCAATTCCTACCTTTCCTTTAAATTACTATATTGTTCTAGATAGTGGAAATAAGAGGTAAAGTGAATGTTCCACTTTACCCCATTATATTTTATATTGTTCTTCTAATATTTCCTTTACCAGTTCCAACCCAAACAACAGCTCTTCGTGCGACTTTCTTTACTCCCACATAAACTTTAGCTCTTCTTGGTATCTTATTAATTCCAATATGAGCAGTCTTTGCATTTCCTGTTAATAATAAAACTCCTTTTACAGTATGCTCATAATTCTGAGAACCTTTACAAACAACTGTTAGTTTTATATTAGCAGTATTCTTTCTAGTAAACAACTTATACATTTTGTCTAATTCTGCTTGCGTAAATTGTAAAGTATAAGTATTCGCAATATTCCCTTTCTTTGTGATCAATATATCATTGACATAGAAAAAAATATCATCTTTAAAAGTAGTTGCGTTAGTCTTTTTAATTGGCAGATTAGAACCAAAGATCAAATCAGCAGATGATGTAATCTTTGTCGTATCGATCGTTTTCGCACTTAAACTTTTGGCAGGACTATATCGATTAGCAACCGATTGTCCTTCTATTTTAAACGTGTATGAAGTATTAGGTTTTAGATTATCTATTTTAATGGTTCCACTCTTAGCATTACTAACAGTAAATGATCGATTAGTATTACCATACTTACATCTTATACTTTTACACGGAATATTAGATTTCCAAGAAACCGAAACATATTCAGCATTTCGCTCTTTTATTGATACGGTAATTGTGGGAACTAAATCAATCTTAGTGACAGCATAAGTTCCTTCTACTGATACTGGACTTAACCACCATTTATGGCTAATCAATATATTAGAATAATCATAAAAACCTTTAACTTTAAGATTCAATGAACCATCACTTGTATGATTAACCCATGTGGTAATTGTACATATACGTTTATTGTATGCACCACCATCGCCATCATAAGCAGCCAAATCTGTGAATCCTGACACTATTCTCTTCCAACCAGAACCATTATCAATGTCAATATAACCAAGTCTTCCCCTAAACTCAAGATCCCATGTATATTCCGATCTAGCTCTTAGATCAAAAAATATAAGAGATCTATTATTATCTGGATCTTTCTGTATCTCTTCTACAATAACATCAATCCAATATCTCGTATTAGGATGAGCAACTCCGGATGAATAAACTCTTCTGTTTGCCATTTAAATCACGCTCCTTAAATGAAATATTGAAGATATATTTGACCAGTTTCCAAATTGGTTGGAACTTCTGTGCCATAGATGATATCTTTTGTCGTTAATATCCTAGCCCATTCTGTCCAATTTCCAGCCATCCTTGTTCGGATAAAAATATGATGGTCATTTACATTCATAGTACCATATCGATAGAATAACTGTTTAATCGGACCATCATTAAAATTGATGGTGTGTAATACACCATTAACAGCAGTAGATGGAATATTAAGAAGCTCTGCGCTTAGTGTAAAGAAGATAAAACCATCTTCCGTATAATTATTAGCATCGTGACGATTACCATCAACATCTGTAGGAGAAGAAACAATTTTTACACTAATTCTATTATAAATATCTTGTAAGAATTGATCAATCTCTTCTTTATTATAATAATTATTAGTAACCGATTCACCAATATCATCAACCCTATTTTCCAATTCAATAATACGATCTTCTAATTCCGTATCTTTTGCTCTTAGAGTTGCATACATATTGTTCACAAGAGTTCTTAAATCATCAATCGAATTCTGAAGCACATTAAACATTTGAGCTGAGATATCTCCGCCTTCTTGAATTTGATTAAACAAATCATGGAACTGCTGCTCAATATATTCACGAAGTTCAGCATCCGCTAACTTATAATCATTCTCAACTTGAATCACTTTATTATTGATAGTAACACATTCCTGTGCTAATTGATTACATCGTTCATCGATAATAGCTTGTAGTTTATTTTCCAAATCTCTTAACTTCGGATCAATACCATTCACAATCTTCTCAAAAGATTTAATGGAAGTATCAATCTTTGTTTTCATCTCTTCAATCATTTCCGTGAATTCATCAAAATAAGCATCCATATCACGAATTGATTGATAAATCTCTGACATCTTTGAATTTAGATATGTTGTACTGTAGAATTTATATTCACTGTTAGAATCGTTATTATCTCCACTCATCATCTTAATCATAGATAATAAGTTTACTTTTCTTGTAATATTGTCCATACTAACAAGAAAGAAGGAGGATTCATCTTCTAAGATTAAAGTCTCTTCCAATTTCTCAATTGGCTTTCCTTGTTCTTGATCAAAATACTCGATAGCCATTTATATATTCCTCCTTATTTATATTAATAAAAGAACCCATAGACCATTAACACATTTAAACTTCATTGGAATTAATGGATCCATTGCTTCTTTAAATGATCTCTCTGGCTCTTCTGGATATAATACGATATTTCCACCACTAGAAATTTCTTGTTCAATTGAAGATCTGATCAAAAGAATCTGACCTTCAAATCCTTTGATATTTTTCAATACAAGATCTCCAGTCCAATCGTATCTTGTATTATATAAACTATTTACTTTCAATTCAGTAGAAGTGTTTGAATAGTAGACTTGCTCTACCTCTAATTCTGGCATATTAGCTACTCTTAAAGATCCATCAATACTGGCATCAGGAGATACTATATCATATCGATCTTTGTTTATTATATCAGCTTGATTATAGAGACTGCTAAACATATTCTTTACTACAACATATTTTGGAATGGTATCAGATCCTAAATAATTATGCAATCCTTTTAATACAATAGCATGATCATCCATAAGACTATTCAAATCAAAGATATATCGATTATCATAAACTTCTAGATCTTCAATGATCAAAGACCCCGTAGTTTCACTCGAAGTATGTAAAAAAGAATCGACATTTGTAGACACAAACCCTTCAATTGTCACTTTACGGAATGTGCTATTGATATAAAAAGCTGTGCTCAAATTATTGCCAGATAACATATCATTTTCGAACTTACAAGATTTAATTGTGATATCAGTGGTTTCATCTTCATAAGCAATCTTACAGAATGCATCCAAATCATATGCTTTCACATCATTAATGATGATTGATCTTTGTTTATTCTGTGTGTCATTTGAAAATAACTGAATGGCAGTTCCATTATATGCGTCATCATTCACCCCATAAATATATCCATGATCAGCAGTAAACCCTTCACAAGAATCTAGCACCAATCCTTTATTATTCGAATGAATACCATAGAATCTAAAATTAGATAAATGGATATTTTTTGTATAACTAGTGGTATTAATTCCACTGCCACCATTATTACATCTTATAACCAAGTCATTTAATGTGATATTATGAGTTTCATTAGACTCTTCACCAGATATGTTAATCGCATAACAATTATAGGGAACAAGAGTCGCTTGATTAAAATTAATCACTTGACCTGTTCTAGTTAATCGCAATGGGGAAGTAATCTTATAGGTTTTTCCACAAGTGAAATTTACTTCCATACCAGTATCGATTGCTCTTTGAATTGCTTTGGTATCATCTTTTGATCCATCACCATAAGCGCCAAATTGATGCACGTTTACCTTATTATCTAATAGTAACATTCTGGCTCTTAACGTATTAGAAGATGATAAATTGACTGTTAACCCACCATCTTGAATGGCAGTTGGTTCGTAGATGATTGTATAGATTGCCCCACCACCATCATTTACAGTACGATACCCAGACGTAAAACAGATATCTCCTTCTTCAAATTCATTTATTTTCATATTATCAAGCGTAGGATATACCTGACTTGCATAAAATAAGTTTTTTACAGAATTAATGGGAAATAGTTTCGTTCCCGTTTCTGATTCTCCAACCAAAAAATCTTTATTTTTTGGATTTTGAGATCTTTTGAGATTTCTTACATAAATCTCTTGTGATACATTACTCATAGTTTCTATCTCCTTTAATAAAGACTATTCAATCGATTGAATAACATGGTGGCAAACATATCATGTCCTTTTGTATTAAAATAAAGACCATCAGTCAACCAATGAGAACAATTATATTTATTTACTAAACCTTCATTCATCATATCCAATACAGGAATATGATTTAATTTGGCAATATCAATAATTGCATTACTATAATCATTTAGATATCTAGCATTGATTTGTGTTACATCACTATTTCTCTTATCTCCGGAATCTATTCGATCCCGATAAAGAGGCGTAATCAATAATAAACGTGATGATGGATTCTTATCCATAATAGCTTTAATTGTTAAGTTTAAAGAACCTTTGAATGTAGTATCTTTCATATCTGCATTATTACCAATTGGACAAGATCCATTCTTAAAGTCATTTGTGCCAGCAAATACGATAACTAAATCATTCTCTTCAAATGTTGTATTTTGTATCTGGGTTAATACTGATCTTTCTTCTATGGTTTTTACATTATAATTCCCTATTGTGGCATCATTCAGTGCATGGTTAAACACTCTAAAACCATACTTAGAAAAAAGAAGCTGAGTATAATTACTATCCTTTGTACTATCATTCACTCCATAACCATAAGCAATTCCATCACCAAAAATATGAATCTTCTGATTATCAAATTTAGATTTATTGGAGTTTGTAGTTTTAAACCAATCCGTTGCTATGGTTATACCATATTCATTCTGATGAACATAAGTATGATAAATCACACAAGAGTTGATAGAATTTAACTTAGCTTCGTATACATGATAATCACCATACTTTGATACTCTTACAAAATAGGTATCATTATTTGTAGGCATATTATCGACACCTGGATAAACTTTATATGTTCCTTCAGCAGTATAATCAAAGATATTACCTTCTGTGATATCTGGCCTATCTGTAATATTCTCTCCAATTAAACTAGAATTGATTTTAAATTTATCTGTTACCGTATAATGCCTTACAAAAGGCATACCAGAAAGATTTAAATGCTTCCCTTTACGAATATAGTAAGGTCTTCCTTCTACTTGATAAATATAATCAATTCTTTGCTCAATAAATTCTCTATTTTTCCCATAAGAGGTTACTTCCATATACTTAGGATCTTCATCCTCATCATTAAATAAAGGAACTCCTAATACTTGAGGACCAAGTACATAGATACCATCTACCGTAATGGCATCTATTGTTCCATCAACTAATATCCCACGATAACGATAACTATTAGAAAGTTTCTCGTTAGTGATCGAACCGTTTGCATAAGACTCCGATGTCCATCCACCCTGTGGGGCTTTTACCAAACTTACGGCAGTTTGACCAGTAATAGCTTCTAATACATCTTCACCCAAATTATCTAAATGAATACGAGAAGCATCAGAAGACTTATCTAGATCATTGCTTGTAATGGGAGTATCTTTCTCTCTCTTAGTCGCTAATGAACCTTCAATGTTTTCTTTATCTTGTTGAGTGAACATATTATCTCTAATATCATCAAGCTCTACATTCACATCATCTTTTTTGGCATAATTCTCTTTTATATGAACAACCAAAAGATTGGTCTCTCCAAGCTGTTGTATAATCTCCGCTTGACCATTCTCAATCAACTCTACTATTTTTTCAGAAGAATACACTTTAGTATCTGATGGTTGATCATCATCAGAGATAAAATTTCTTCTCAAATCCGCTAAACTTATTGTGCTTGTATTCGGAGTATTCAAACCTTGCACAATAAATAATGCGTCATCTCCTATTTCTGTCACTTGGTCTAATTCATTGATATAGACATCATGACTTTCTGTTTCTATTCCAGCAGTTGTATTTATAGGATCATATTCTGCCATTTCAAGTCTCCTTTCAAGGATAATCTATTTATTAGGATGTTTAACTGGGTGAAATAGAGATAAAAAATAAACCACTAGAGGGTATAAATCCTCTAGTGGTCAATGGGGGAAATTTATATTAAATCAACAAAGCATATAACAAGATTTCTTCCATAATAATATCCGATACTTTATTACAGTCGATCATTCTCCCATCAATCTTTGAATCTTCATAAGAGATGATCTGGAAATCAGATGTTAAAATGGTTGCTATTGTGCTTTGAAGATATTCTATAATCTTATCATTTTTGTATTTTTCTCGAACCTTAGGCAAGTTCTTAGAACTTTCCAATTTCTCTAATTCTTTTTTATTTACATTTTTCTTTGATTGAAGTCGAATAATTTTACCACTTACGATATATGGTAAGATAATCATATTACTTGCTCGTAACATTCGAGAAGACGCAATGATTAATTTCACATAATCAAGTTTACCAATCGAATTAATCGATTTCGAATCTCCAAAATATTTAAAGAAAATATTAAATACCAATTCTTTTTGAAATGGCATAATAACACTTCCATTTAATTCTTCACTTAATCTACTAATATAAAAATTAATCTCTTTCTCATCAAATGGTCCATAGATCATTTCTATATTCTTCATCGCATATTCACATGCCACTTTATTCTGAATATATAATGCTGGATTCTGCTTAATCGTAAATGATTCATACTTATCAAACCCTGATACATGGTCCGCATCCCTTTCAGCACTTGATAAAGGTATGTAATCATATTCATAAGCAATACCACTTACTTGATAATAATTATGCTGTTTAATCGAAGCATAGTTAAATGATATGATATTCTTTTTGAATGTATATTTTGGCATAATATTTAAAATGATATTTGAAACACTTTCGATACTATGTGTGGTTACATTCTTACCACGAATTTCTTGAAAACTCCAGAGAGCTTCATTGATCTTTGAATTCTTGTGGATGTTTGTATTTGATGTCTGGTATAGTTTATTATAAATATTAATCGTCGGATCAAGATTTAGAATAATATCAAATACAGTCATTAAAAATTCATTAGCGTCATCAATCCCTTTTACATAGATGAAATGAGTTGCTAATGGAATACACATATTCATCAACATCGACATCCATAACATTGTCTTTGCGTGTTTGTCTTTATATACGAGGGATTGATTCTTATCATTTTTATATTTCGTTTGATCTAATGTCAAATCATAATTATCTTCAATCATAACCAATGCTAATAATGCTAATCGTGAATGAAAGATATATCTGGTTAAATCATATCGAAATACTTCATGATTATAATCAGGTTCAAAATCAATCATAAATTTAATATTAAATAGAACCATCAATAATTCTTTATCTGTATCATAGAACTTCTCAAAGTAATTTAGATATAATGGGATATGAACTCTCATATCTTTTCCATTATAACATCTCTTAGTAGACAAGATAAAGTTATCAAAATCCTTATCCTGAATATTAAACATCTTTGAGAATTCTACATTTAATGTATTCTTTGTGGTTCTAAATATTGTATCTTCTGTTGGCGGTTCCCAATCATCAACCGGAGGTGGAGTTATCATAATAGGTTTAATTGGTCCGATTAAACTTTTAGACTCATGTAAACTACACTGCTCCAATGGATTCTCAATAAATCTAATAGGTCTGCTCATGTAAACTTCTTCCTTCCCATTTATTATTTCCGAACTCATATGTATAATATATAACCAATTTACAGTTATATAATATACTGGTTACTAGTGAGTTCAGTGGTTAATAAATTCATAAAAATATAGCTGTAGGATTTCAACGTTCCTACAGCTATATATGTATTAAAGTTCGTCTTCCAACAAGAACCAAAGAGCAACCTCATAATCAAATGGGATCTCCCATCCTTTTAGGGTTTCAGCATCTACACAGAAAAGAGTGACTTCGTGTTCGATTTCAGAAATTTCTTTCAATTCATCACGATACGCTTTTACTTGATCTCTGTCTTCTGTGTTGATCTGCCAATAATTTCTACCGTCTTCAGTCTGTTTCGCTTCTCCATATTTTTGGATCAAATCCTGTTTAGCTTCTGAATACTCTGCGTTTTCTCCTCTGAGAATACGAAGATTACGTCCAAGCATATAACCAAATTTCGGGTTATATCTCTGTCCAGAATTTCCTACTGCCTGAATAATAGCAGCAATAGACTCCGCCGCATCATTAATATCCGCATTTGACATTACAATTTTTTTATCCATTCTCAATCTCCTTTAGCTTATTCTTTATACTATTTAGTTCTTTGAGTATTAATTTAATAGCCAGGAAGTTGATAGGATTCAATTCTTCATACCCAAGGGATAAGAAATGTTCAATTACTCTTTCATTTGGATTTGAAGGGTCTTTGATAATCTCTTCATAAGTTTGAATGATACTGAGATTTTCTACATTCATACCTAATGATTCAAGTTTATCTTTTATCTTATTAGCAGAGAATCCAAAGTGCGTTAATGGAACTTTACGATCATCATCTCTGTATTCATATGCAATAGGCTCTATGGTTTCATAGAAATCATATAATGATTGATTTGATAATTGATTAATTAGAGGAACAATATTATTTTTCTTTCTCTCATCAGAAGTGAATTGGTTAGTTCCAGAAGAATTCAATACAGGTTTATTAAATTTAGTTGGCAGATTTACTCTAAAATCTTCTTGATCGGTATCAGCAGACTGACCTATTGATAATCCTTTCCCACTAGCTCCAAATTCAACAAAATAACCAGAGGCAGAAACAATCATTTCTCGATAAACTGCGGTTCCATCATTTACTTCTACTCTAATAGTATAAGCATGTGTTTCATCCAATCCGGTTAAGATTAAATTCTCTTGCCAATGAGCATTTACTGAAGATGGCGGAAATGGAAGCACATTTTCAGCCGGATATGATGTTTCATTTACTTTCTTCCATTGAATTTTAGAAGTCATAGAATCACCTTCAAAATTATCAAGCTCCATTGCAGAAGAATAAGCTTTAAACCATAATCTTATATTTAATCCTTCATCATTTGCAACAAATCCATCCGCAGTAGTTCCAATTCCTCTAGTAACAGACATACCATCAATAACCGGAGGCATCGTGGCTTCTCTTACATTGATGACGACTTCCTTCATAACAGTGATTCCGCGACTATCAGCCAATTCAACGCGAACGACATTTGGACCTATACTATTCACAGCAATAGTAGCAGTAAAATTATGGTTATATTCTGCTTGATCGCTAGGTTGTGCAGTTGGGGTATATGTAAAAGTTTTTGTTCTGGTAGATATGCTATATTTAATAGTGGTAACTGTAGCTCCATATCGTTTACTTGCATTGACTCTTACTTGCATGAATGGTTTTGATTTTCCAAGTTCATACCCAGGAACTACTTCTATTGGGTCAGTTGCTGCTTGTCCTCTACCAGATGAATCATCAACACTAATCGATGTAAGTTTAAATCCAATATTCGGATCATCTTTTGGGACTTTTATTGTTCCTTTATAAGTGTATCTTCCTAATAATTCCCCTTTTGTTCCATCGGCTTTACTTATGAATGTTGCAATCGCATAATAGCATGATATGACACTTGTTTTCGTTACATCATTAAGTATACTAAGCGGTGGAGTCCAGGGGAGTGATGTTCCTAAATAATCTTGAGTTGCAAGAATACTAGTCTCTGTACCGTCATCTTTTGTATAATATAAAGCGATATCACATTTTGTACCAGTAGACCTTGTTAAATTAAATCTTTGTTGTTGACCAATTGTGAGATTTGGTGTTTCTAATGTCATGGTGGTAGCAACTGGTTTTGGACCAATATCAGGAACCTGCACTTCTAGTTGACAATTGATGCTGCTACAAGTATTCGTATTATTTTTACCAGTAACCGTAATAATATCGGTATAAACACCTGTTAGATTATAATAGGTTAAATCCCATTCATGATACACTGTTCTTTGCCATTTATTGCTTGTTACAAAGTTCTGTGAGTAGTTCTTTTCCGCTTTTGATCTTGTAGATTTCAATTTAAGCGTTAAAGCGTTATTTGATGCAACCCCATCAGTTCTTCTAAAATAAACCGCACAAGTAATTCGAACTTTTCGATTTTCTTTACTCGGTGTTTTACATTTCACAACAACCATGATCTGATAACCTTTGCTTGTACCTTGATTCGATACACCATTTCCAAATGTATAACCATCTGTGTAGGCATAATAATCATTTGGTACAATCGCAGATGTATAAGGTGTTGTGCTTAATTTTACATTTGCAAGATTATTTGCTATTGTAGTTTCATTCGTTCCATTCATAATAATGGAAGGATATTTTGTATTATCAGATGTAATCCAATATAATCTTGAATTAGCCATTTCTTACCTCCTAAACTTGTCCAGTTTTCTTAATGGACAGATTTCCATTTTCTCTTGCAAAGAACTTAAAGTTTCCGAGAGTAACAGCGTTTGTTTGCACTTCTTCTACTTCTAATCGATTCTGTTTAAATGTCGCTAAAGTTCCAGTTTCATTACTAAAACTAATGTTTGCATCTTCTGTATCATCTCCACTAAAGATTCTTAGTTTAACTGGACTAGCATTATTTCCCAATAAGATAGCACCGTTATAAAGATTAATATATTGGAATAAATCACTGATCTCAATATCCATTGGATTACCTTCGCTATCTAATCCTTTAATAATAGTACGATTTCTCCATTCTGTGCTAAGACCATCAATAGAAGCTTGCACTGATACAATCTTCTCATCAACTTCTGACATAATTTTTGATAAAGAATCATTCTCTGCAATCATGCCTTTCACATCTTCTTCTGTAAGAATCTTTGGTTGTTCTGTTTGGAACACAGCAGCCATTGCATCCTCAAAAATTTCAAATCGCATAGAAGTTGCTTCGATATAATCCCTCATAGAGTTATCATTTTCAAATTCATTAACCGTAAGATCTTCAGGTGCTGGTTGCCAATCTCGAATTTTAACCAAACTATTATAAAGACCCATATTAATCAGATTGAAAGTATCACCTTCTTGGAAATCTGTTGATTTAAATCCAATATACTTATATTCAATATTATCAAGTTGATCATAGACAATATCATACATTCTTGTTGTCAGAGCAATATTCATGGATGCTATTCTTTTAACATGAGATAGATCTTCTGTCATTAAATATACATTAACAACCAAGGGATCATTAGTGCTAGTCGAACCAAATGCTCTAAAACAGAATGAATATCGTCCCATAGCTGGAACTTCACTTAATGGAAGTCTAATGTATTGATTTTCTTCTGTTTGCTCTTCTTGCAACTCACCCTTTTTAAATTGTAGATAAGTGACTCTTTTAGCAACATCATCTACAGTCATTGCTTCTAAATTTTCTGGTAAGATTGTCATCGTCCATGGAATCTCACCAAGTTCCCATAACATTGGTTTATTTACTTGATAATCACCACTGGTAAGAATCATGTTTCGAATACCGAAGGTATGATTAAAATTGATGACATCGACATCATTAACACGAAGAGTCTCAGCATTGATTTCTACACGATCGGTATTGGCTTCTACTTTAAAGTTTCTTGAGTCAATTCCACCACTAGGACTTAATACCAAATTATTAGATAGATTAATACCACTTTTTCCAATATAAACACTTGTATATCCATCATTTGGATCTTCCCAATAGATTTCATTCTCTCCGATATTCCAAGGACCAATTCTACCACCTTCAGTAGCAATCAAATAACCTTCGGTTGTTATTTGTACTGCACCATTGATCGATGTCATACCATTCAATTTAATATTATCGCCAGTAAGAACAATATCTCTAGATATCAAACTTGCAAAGTTTTCTGTTAGCTCAAAGGACGTCTCATCAGTACCTGAGACTAACCAAGAAAATCTCTCAGCTGTTTGTGCAGCACTGCTGGAGATCTGTAGGGCATTGTTAGCTTCTTGACTAATAGCCGTTAAAGTACGCACGGTTTCATCCGCAGACTCTCTATATTCATTATAAAAGTCAGAAATATATTTCTTTTCACCATCTATTGTTTCATAGTAAGTCGATCTTCGTAACTGCTCTAAACCATGCATAGTTTCATAACTAGTCTTAACAGCTTCTACGGCTATAATTTGATCTCCACTCACTTCATCTTCTAAATTTGTAATCGCTTGCCAACCCAAAGGGGAACCAGTCCATTTAGAATAAATATCTGTGGATGGCATATACCAAATATCCCCTATTCGTGGATCATTTGGTACTGTTTCTGATACAATCACATTTTTCCTATTTTGAAGAGTAATAGAATTACGATAAGTCGCAAGGTTATATCTCATTTCACAAGTGATCGTAGTAGATAAAGCAATACTAGATATAGGTAATGATAATGTATATCCACTTGCATTTTGAACCCAGATACCATTCACATACCATCTAAAGGTTGCATCCTCATCCGTCAATTTATTTGAACCTTCATACGCAATAGCTTCTAGTGTAATGGTAGATACAGTACGATTATCAAAGATAGTTCCTTCTGGAGAGAATATATTGAATGAGATTGACGTGTTAGTAGGTTCAAATATCATATTACTTAATGTAATGCTACCAGTAGCACTAATCGCAGCCCCTTCAGTATCCGTTCCATTATAAGCACAATAAAAAGTAGCATTTACAGTATCATTCATTTCATTAGCAGATACCGTAACATTTTTGCCAGTATAATGCTTACCATTCCAAAATGTATCATAATCAGCATTCTTTGATTTTCTAGTCCATACCAAATCAGTAGCTTTTGCTGTAGAGGTAATGTCTTCACCTGTTTTTAATATTCTTGCCGTTAAGGTTTTAACATCACTTGGAGAAGCAAAAATAAAACCCTCTCCACTCATTACTTCACAAGTATAATGAGCGTTTGCCGCTAACTTATCAAGCTCTGTTCTTATTTTCCTACTACTCCAAGAGGCTGTATCTTTAATAGTATTATCATCAATATCCGAAAATTTAGGAAATATAATATTTAATTTTTTCGATTTACTATCTTCATCTATTTCAATACTAGCATCCGGTGTAGCAGAGTCTCCTACTATCAGATCCCCTATTTCTAATGACATGCTATTCTTCTCTATGCCATCTTCCATATGGTCTAATCGTTTCTTTGTAATTACAGAATCATCTTGTAATCTAGAAGGTAATGTTTTATCATAAGTCTTCCAGTTTTGTTTTGTATAATCATAAGACATAAAAGAAAGATCTCCTTTCCATCTTTTTATTTAATATACTGTTCAAGATAGGCAGGATGTGGCAATTGTAATTAAATGATCGCTCAATCATATATTATAAATTTGACAATTGTATAATACCAAAGAAAGGAAATGAACTTATGAAAAAAGTGAATATTATCACACCATCAAATGAAAAACTGCCATCAAATTTTGTGACTGCATGTAATCAATTACAGGAGGAATACAAATCTACTGAAGTAAAATTTAAAGCTTATGTTTTGAAGAATCAAGATGTAGATGCTACTCAGACATTAAAAGATATTGCTAATGCAGATGTCATGATAATTGTTTCATCTATGTATTTTGGTGTAAGTATTAATATGATATGCTCTATGATAAAAGATGTAAACCCATCTTTACATATCATCGTATGTGAATTATCAGAGAATGGAATGCCAAAGAATTTTACCGACAAGTTAATGGAAGTCCCAGTTGATTGTATACTTAGTAATCCAAAAGATATCAATATTATCAAGTATATTATCAACTATGGAATCAAAAAGAATAATGAGTCGACCGATCAATTGTTGATACCATCAGAAAGACAAATTAACAAAGAATCATCCGTTAAAGAAACGGAAATAAAAACCGTAACAGAGATGACGGATGATGAGATCAAGAAATTAATTTCTCAGATATTTAGAGAAATTGGTTGTAGTGTAAATCTTATTGGATTTGCCTATGCTGTTGATTCCATATTTTATCTTGTGAGGTATGGGCATGACAATAAAATTGTAACTACAGTGTATGGGTATGCAGCAAAAGAAGCAACAAACAAAGGTAGGGAAACAACAGCCAATAGAGTAGAACGAGCAATTCGTCATATGATTGAGAATCTTTTTAATAATGGGAAATCAAACTTCGTGTTATCGAATAAGTTCAACCCAGACAAAGGAAAACCAACCAATACGGAATTCTTGAAGTATATTGCTGATAGTATTATCAATGGCTGGTATCAAGAAATATTAGATGAAAATAAATAAAAGAAAAGACCCTAGTGAAGAATATTTCACTAGGGTTATTTTATTAAGAAATTCTTTTTCTTTTTTGTTCCAATCGTCGATCAATTGCTTTTTGAAACTCCGGTTTCAAATAATGATAGACATCTTTTACATTATAAAATCTACCATATTTCGACATATGATTATCCTTCAAGTTTTTATTGATATATCCATCAAACTCAGACGAATAATCTGCAACGTATAATATATTATGTACTCCATCCCAATAAATCGACGAATCATAAGCCACGAAAGGTTTGTTAAATAATCGAATATAATCAATACCCGAGAATTTTACATTTTTAATATTGATTCTTGCTTCTTGTCTAGCTTCTAATACAACTTGTTGATGATTTGCTACATCACGTTCTACAGATCCACCTGGAACTCTGAAATAATTCTTTTCTCTACATAGAAAGACTTGACCTTTATGATTAAAGATCAAAACTTCTACACGGTTTCTAAATATTTTACCTGGAAACTTAGATATGGTTACCAAGCTATTCCAATTATTATTACGATCAAAATATCCTTTATGTAACAATGCAGAGTGCATCGTTATCTTAGGACTAGCCGGTGTTCGCATCGCTCTTTTCTCCTTCTTTCTTTTTTCACTCATACAAATCATTCTCCTTATAACGTAAGAATTCTATTATATGGATGTTTTAGCCTTCGTTATTTACCATATTATGAGAAAAAAGAAAAAGGTCAGCCTAGGCAGTTTCATCCACCTAGGCTTGTTTTTGTTTTATATAATCGTCGGTATGATCCGCTTAAGTGTTTCTAATCGTTCTACCATCAATGTGTTCATCCTATTTGCGCTGATAGGATATGCAGGTAATATCGTACCTGGGCGATATGGTGAATCAATTAGAGACTGTATGGTTTGATCAACTTCTTCGATTATATAATTGTTTACATTATTTCTTGGTTTTATTAATTGGTATTCATACATAATATCTCTTTGAATCTTCTCTAACTCTTTTGTGAAGGGTGTAACCGATTCAAATCTAACATCATCCTTAAATGATGATTGTTCATGCTTATGATCAATTAAATTAATATAAAACTCATGGATTGAACAAGAAGATTCAATTAACTGATAATAGTTTTCAATTTGATCTTCTGATTCTATGAATAAATACGTATATAATAAATCATATGTCTCACAAACAATAGTACGCTGTAATCGTATAGTGGTACCATCTTTAGCAAATGCAAAGATATCATTCAATCCATCTTTATGAACAATAATCACATCTTCTTTTGGATTATTTGTGAATGTATTTTTCTTCATACAACCACTAATATAGATATTATTGCCAGTGCCAACCATAGCTCCATTAGCAGTATTTTCAATGATATTTTTTGGCTCATGGATCTTTTCTTTCCATGAGTATTCATAAGTCTGATCTTTTTTCACAAAGATATCAATCGTTCCTATGAAACGGGTCTTACCGGCTTTCATATCAGTATATACATAATAAATTCCAGATATAAGACGACCTTTTGACAATAATGCAGAAGGTAAATCCGGATAATATTGTTCTTCATCCCAACAAGTGTTTTCTGGTTCTTTATAATCTCTCTCTAAATGATAAGAAGAAAAATGTTCATAAGAATCTTTTTCTCCTTCTACGGATTCTATTTGATATTCAACCTCTTCTTTTACTAATAAATAAGCAGTATGATAATTATCTGGGCTTAATTTACCACCCATTGGTTTAATTACTTTATTAACCATTGGACAATATTTTTCTGGCTTTTCTTCTCCAAAACAGAAACATATACTTTCCTTTGGATCATTTTTAAACTTCTCTATTTCTTTTTTTGGTATAATTAGTTTTCTACCAATTTCTTTTTCTACCATACTTCTAGCTTGATTAAATATCTTCATTCGTTTATTAGTATCTTCTAATATAATACATACTTCATTCATAGCTTCTGGAAGATATTTTAATATACGATTATTCGGATCTATTTGTATATTACCCATTTGAAACTCTTCTAATTTATGGATGATATTATTTGCTAATTTTTCTTCATTATTTTCATTCACATAATTAAAAAACTTAATAGCTGATTCTACTTCATTTTTATCACGTAATGGATATTTTCTAAGTTCCGGAAGCCCATAATAGGATTCCTCCGTTACTTCTTTTTGTTTATTCTCATAGAATATAGGCATCTCAATACCCCTTTCTTAATACAAAAATAAAAACATAGGAGATATATTACTCCTATGTTTTTACCCTCTTTTGACGTTCATTTCTTAACCAATTTAAATTCTGGTCCTTCATATACTCTTACAGGATTTCCTCGAATTAAATCTTGGTGTGCTCTCCAAGCTTCTTCTTTTTGTTGAGATTGTGCATCATTCTCAATCTCTTTCAAGATAGATTTTAATCGTTCTGTTACTTCTTTTTTGTTTAAGTATTGACTTCTCTCTGAAGTGGAGACTAAGCTAATTCCAGTAGGTCTATGAATTAAACGAACTCCACTTTCTACTTTGTTTACATGCTGACCGCCTTTACCTCCACTTCGAAAAGATTCATACTTAATATCGTTCTCATTAAATTCACAAACAGCATTATGGCTAGAGATTCTACTCACATCAATGAACCAATTCTTTCGTTTATGGTGAGGACGGATGGGACTTTTACAAATCCATTGAATAGAACCTTCTAGCCATGACAAATCATGTTTTGTTTGAAACATAACAGAATCTTGTTTTAAAGCAGCCATATCCGATAGAACTTCAATATCTTCAAATTCATCTTCTAACGAATGAAGCAGAAGTGTAACTGCTAATTTACATTCTGTTGGTCCATGACCTGAACTAATCTGTAGTATCATTCTTTTCCTCCGGCTTTAAAATTATAGATTGGTTTGATTATCTTTGCAATACGAACGGTATCTTGAATTGCTTCTTGAATATCTTTCAAATCACGATAAGCGAATGGAGCTTCATCTAATGTATCTTTACCAATACTTGGTGAATGAATACCTTTCATGATAGATTTATATTCAGATACTGTATGAGAATTCTTTACTTCTTCTCTTTTTATAATTCTTCCTGAGCCATGAGGAGCCGAACAATTCCAATCTTCATTTCCTAATCCCACACCCAAAATAATACCATCTTTAGAATTAACTGGAATTGCTATATATTGTCCTTCTCTTGCTGAGATTGCACCTTTTCTTAAAATATAATCATTCCCGATGAAGTTATGAGGACAATCCATATGCTTACCAGCATTCCATTTCATCTTTTTTACTATTTTACCAATAATTCTTAATCGATTAAAATGTGCAAATTCCTCTGCTATAAAAGAATCATTTAGATAATCATTTCTTAACCATCCTTCTAAATAAGTCATTTCATAAGGCACGTCAATTCCTTTTCTTTTTAATTCTTTCTGTCCTTCGTTTAAATAATAAGATGTGATATCAGAACCAAAACTACGACTTCCACTATGAACAGATAGGAAGAGCTTTCCATCATCGTCTTGATCGATTTCAATGAAATGATTTCCTCCACCAAGAGTTCCAACACTTCGTTCTATGATATCTTTTCTGGCGTTTTTCATTCGAATATTATTAAATTCAATTTTATCAAAAAAGGTCATAGGCGAATCTTCAATAGAATTATGAATCTTCATACCACATGGAATATTTTCTCGAATAACTGTATCGAGTTTCTGAAATTCAATTCTCTTTGTATTAATTGGAACTATCGTAACCCCACAACCAATATCATTTCCTAAAAGATTAGGAAGAATGCGATCTGTGAGTGTCATGGATAAACCAATAGGTCCAACCTTTCCAGGGTGCACATCTGGCATGACTCTTATTTTACTATCTTTTGATACTTCATTATCACAGATCATTTTGATCTGGGCTTCAGCATATTGTTCAATTTTCTGGTCTTGCTCTTTTGTTGTAAATACCTTTGCTGATCCATATTTTCCTTTAATATAATAATTATAATTTCCCATATATTTTCTCCTTATATTTGTTATTTCTTTCCTTTTGGTCTAGCATCCAATTTTTTATAATTTGGCATAGGAAAATCGATCGGTAATGGTTCACCATGATCAAACTCAATATGTGGTGATTTCATAGTATACATCATTGTTTCTTGAAGAGACATATTACATATCTCTTTATTGAAATAATAAATGAGATATTGATAATTAGTACCCTTGAATACATGACCACCATCTTCTTGTAAAACTTTTGTTTTACATTGAGATTTTAAAAAACTTGCTAATTCATCTCTTTGATTAGTTGCTATCATTTTACTAGAACTTGATTTGTTAAAATGATTGATATAATCTACCTCGACTAATGAAATTCTTATCGCTTTTGAATCCGAAGAGGTGGAAAGGCCTTCATTAAATTTAAAATAACGATTAGTCTTTTTATAAACTTGCGTACCCGATCGATTTATGCTTAGATTGAACGTGACGCCTTGTCTATTAATTAAATTTACAACTTCATTCAAATACTCTTTATTATTAACTGGATTAAAAATGTGTAAATTATCAAATACTGCCATTTTTTAGTCCCCTCTCTCTTTCTATTCTGGCAATTTCATATAATTTGGTATTGGTGAATTTTTGTCTAACTTTTCAATATTCAATCTACCTTTCGCTATTAATGTATTGATCATATTGATCATATAACGCCAACAATAAAAATCAGAATTAGCTCCCAATAACCTCATCAATTCTTTTTTCTGATCATTGTTTAACCTAATTTGCTCTCTTCTATCATCATTACAATCTACATATATCGGTTTATTGATATTGATTCTAGCGTGTAATTTTTTATTCTTGCTATAATCAATATCGGTAAAAATGAAATATAAATCATCTTTTTTAATATTCCGATTTAAACATAGATGAAGATGGTTTCCTGTCAATTCCCCCCCAAGAAAAGTGAATAGATTATGGTAGTGTTCTCCTAACTCTCGTGATAACCCAAATAAATTAAACATCTCATAATCGGCCACATAGTATTCTTCCGGACCATCTGGAAGTAACTCGTAATTTGGTTGTTTTGGTATCTTAACCCCAGGTTTTTCCATATCATCGCCTAGTAAACCAGTCTCATATAAATAATGTCTATATAACCATTCATAATTTGTCATGCCATTGAAGTGGATTAAAGAGCTTAAAAAATTATTCAATTCAACCTTTTCGTCTTTAGTTAGATATAAAAACTCTTTAGTCTCATCTGGAGTGTGAACATAATAAGGATTCATAAAACTTATTCTTGCAAGTTTAGTTTTAAATTCAAATCTTTCATCTCTTATATTAAAATATCTCTCTTTGATTGCATGGTTCCATTGTATCTTTATTGATATATGGTAATTTAAAAAATCAGAAATCATATCGTCTGACCAATTATAATTCTCAGTCAATTGTCTTGAATCATCATATTCAAAAACATGATCGATATCATGTTCGTATAAATAAAAACCACGAGAACCAATATTGATATCCTTATAATCTGGTGGTCTTGTTACTTTATACGGTTTATAACCCATGTCAATAAGACCTTTATTAAAATAATCAAAAATCAAATTCCAGAAAATATCATTATTTACCAATTCAATCCATTTTGCTAACTGCTTCTTATTTAATTTAAAATTTCGAGTTCTGAACATATGATTCCAAGGAACTTCATTCATATAACTTGGATAGTTTAAATGAATTCTAGAACTTCTAGTTGCATGTTTAGGATCCTCGTTATTATACGCTATAATATAAATCAAATCCTGCCTGTTCTTTGGTGGATTGATACACAGTGACATATGAAGATGTTTATATGAGTATACAATCTTTTCTTCAGTTTTAATTTCTCCTAATATCAATTCTTTTCTTCTCATAAATCTTTTACATTTATTCATCATTCCTCCCACTACAGTAATGCATAATCTGGCATCCGGTTTTTCATCTTTCTTAATTTCTTTTTATTTTTTTCATTATCCGTAAACTTGATATGCTCTTTTATAATATACATCCATAGTGATGCAAATCGATCTCCATATTTCGGGCAATAACCCTTCAATGTTTTTACCAACCATTCTTTCTGTTCAACGGTCAATTCTAAATGGGAGAATATATCATCACTAGGTCTTTTCTTATATCTCGGTTTTGACATTTTTACCCTACAGCATTTTGTGCCCTCTAACATTTTACAACTATTTATAATTTTAATATAAAAATCGTCATCGTAAGTTTGTTCAAAATGAACTAATATAGATAAATCCATTTCTTCATCTCTTACAACAAATTCCATTAAATTGTGAGTCTCACCCAATATAACAGAGCAACTCATAGCATTTTCAATATTTTTTATAGAATCTTCTTCAATAAAAATATCTTTCTCTAAATCTTTCTTTCCATTATCAAATACTGCCATTATAATTTCCTCTCTTTCATTTTTAAATTTAGAATATGTAATAGTGAGTATAGATCTTTCCTATACTCACTATTATAATATATCATCATTATTCTTTTATAATATATATTTAGCAAAATATTCTATATCACTTTCATTAATATAAATATTACTAATATTATCGTTCTCTTCTATTTTAATTCCTAAAATTCCTGATTTACCCACTTCTAATTCAGCAGGTATTTCTATACTTCCTACATAAATAGAAGAATGAATAATTTGATTAATGAAAGCAATAAAATGACGCAATTCATCAATATCAGTTTCTTTCGTGATCTTATAGATTGCAAATTTCCATTCATTATCATCTGTATGAATATCTATCATTCTACAGAATAACATTCTATTTTGTTGTCTTAACAATAACAATTTCTTTCTTGCCATTTCAGCAGTCTCTTTATAATCAAGTATATTATTCACTTCATTGATTCTTGTAATATGAATGGTTCTTACCGTTTGGTGGGGAGCTTCCATTAGATTCTCTTTCAACTCCAACATCAATTGAATCATTTGGTCAAATCGATTATCCGTTAAACGGATATAATTATATTGTTTTTGGTCTTTAATTGCTTTCTCTTTTGCTAATTGTTTTTTTCGATATTCTTCCATGTTTCTTGTATTCGGATTATCTCCACCATCTTTAATATCAAATACCAGATTATATGGTTCATAATAATAATCAGTAATCCATTGATGTGTCTTACCATTAAATTGATAATCAATCACTGGTCCAGGCGCAGTTAAATCCGATGATTTTATATGAAAGAAATTATCCATAAAAGATAAAAATGCTTTTTCATAGCTTCCTACATAAGAAAGAACTCCACCATCTTGAAACTTATATTTCCCCGATATGGATCGATTCTGTAACATCTTATTTTGAAACTCAGGATCGTTTAAAAAATCCTCTTTTGTTTTGCCATGTTTCTTATATAATCGATCTGCCGTTTGTTTGATATATGCTTCTTTACAAGTCTTTCTATTACAGATTCTATCGTACCGAGCTTTTGATTCATCCCATGGAGTTTCTCTTCTACATATCACACAACTACCATTTGTTTTTTTATTAATTAAATTAAATATCACTCTTGTAGAAGAATAACCTTCAGGAATCATATCTTCATGAGTACGATCTACATGCGTAATTAGTTTATTTCTTTCTAATCTTTTCTCACAATAAGGACACTTATATTTCTTTGTATATTTCGGTTGGATTTTTATAATCTCGTTACCATTCGTCATTATAATTTATCCTCTTTCTTTCGATTTTTCATCATTATATTATTGTTTCCAGTCTATATACATGCATATAAAAGTACAATGATAACTAGAAATTAAAATTGTACTAATCTATAGGAAAAAGAGAGGTTTTTAATCATGGATTTAACAATTTCAGAACAGATGAAAGATATATTATCAGAAAGATTTGAATTAGAAATATGTGAAACAAATAAGGATACCGGTCTTGATATTTTAAAAGATGGTTCTTATATTGCCACTATTTATGATTCTTCTGATTTTTATAAATTTGTCTATCAATATGCTAATTTAACTACAGATAATAATACATTAAAACTTTTTGACAATATGCTTATAGAGTTATTTAATTAAAGGAGATAAAGATGCCAGTTCAAAAAGAACATGTATTTTCATTAAATGAATTTAGAGAATCAAAAGTATTAGAAGGAAAAGAAGCCATTGCAACATTATTGGTTCGTATTATCCTTCTACAACCAGGAACCAATCCTGATCATCCAGAAATGGGTGTGGGGTTGGTTGAGAATTATCGATATTCGCAAAAAGATAATATTGATAATCTTAAAAGAGAAATACAGAGTCAAATTCAAACATATTTACCTAGATTACAAGCCACGAATGTTAATGTATTACTAAATCCAGATAATACATTAACGATCGGTATTCAGATCGATGATGTGATCTATCAATTTGAAACATCAGAACTTACAGATAACGATATAAGGTTTAATGATATAAGTGAACAATAATAGAGGAGGAAAATAAAAGATGAGTATGAACATTGACGATTTGAGAACACAAAATAGCGGAGCTGCAACAAGCCCCGTGGAAGTTCAACAAGGAAATATCGTTAATATTAATTTAAAGCTATCTGCTGAGGAAAGAGAAGAACTCCTTAGAAAACGTATGGAGAACAAACCAGATAATATAGATGAAGAAGTTCTTGCAACTGCTCAGGGAGAAGATCTCGGTAATGGTATTCGAGAGTTTGTACCAGAAACTTTGGGTATCTTCAATAAACCTCAGGAAGTAGAAAAAGATGATGCAATGAAAGCCCTAGAAATCTTTGATAAGGAGATTTTCCCACAGAAAGTCGAAGAAATGGAACAGTTTAATGCAGCGCTTGATGTGGCTGGTGAACTAACTGAAGAAGAAGTTCTCCAGATGCAAGGTAAAGATTATATCACAAAAGTTGTAGAAGAACCAAGACGACTTGGTGCTTTGAAAACAATCGATCTTACTGATGAGGATGTAAAAGCAAAAGAATTGAAACAAAAAGAAATATGGGAAAGAATTGATGCTGAAAGATCTCAAGATATTGATCCATCTTCAGATTCTCAGAAATCATATGAAAAAGAAATGGGTATTGATCTTGATAATTTGAATCTGCCCTACGCTCCAGAAGAGGTGGAAGCTATGCCAAATCCTACAATGGATGATGAAGACGCATCGATTACATATAAGACAGAACAAACCGAATTAGTCATTAAAGGAGATAGCGTAGTAATGGAGACTTCACATTCTAAAACAATAAAAGCCACTCAATTTGAAGATGCTACTGGTATAGTAGATAATGTTACAATTGTAGGTGGATTAACTAAATCAGCAGATGAATCAACCACATTTTCAACCGAATATACAGGTCATGATGGTGTTAATGAAGGATTTATCGGAAAGTTTGTAAATACAGGTGTAACTGGAAATATCGGGAGTTGGGATTTGCCGAGTGAGGATACTGATACTACAAATGTAACAGAGAATACTTCCAATGAAGAAATAGATGAATCTGATGATGATTTTGTTCTTCCGGAATCCCAGATTATTGAAGATGTCTCCCCATATAATGAATTTGCTAACGATGATGATGAAGATCTGAAAGAAGATAAAGAATCTGAAGATCTTGAGAATATTGATGGTAAAGAAACTGATGAAGAGATTATGAATCGATTTAAGAAATCTATCAAAGAGAAGATCAAACCGGTAACAAAAGCATTTGATATTTCTACATATACAGTAGTGAATAAAGCAGTTCCATTTAGTAATGCTGTGCAGAGTCAGACCACTCATTTCCGTTCTGCGAAATGGGCGTTGATGAATAGTGGTAGACCAATCACTATGAGATCCTTCTTAGCTACTGAATTTGATGCAATAAGTAATGGTTCAAGAGGTGATACTCGTTATATGACTGTAAAGAAACAATACAAGATGATCTTTGATCATATTATGGATCCGAAACCGAAGACTGTTGAAGAGTGGGCCAAAGTTAATAGTTTCCTTGATTTGGATCATATTTGGTTTTCTGTCTATCGTGCATCTTTTGAAGGGTCTAATTACATTCCGAAAGATTGTGTGGATACTACAAAATGCCGAAATGTATTCCTGACAGAAGATATTCCGTTGATGGATATGGTAAAATTCGAAAGTAAAGAAGTTCGAAAAGAGTTCTTTAATATTTTGAATAAAGAAGCAGACATGACTTCTAATATGTATGTATCTGAAGTGGTACCGATTTCTAATGACTATGCAATTGCATTGAGAGAACCATCGATTTATAATATTGTATTTGAAACTGCTCTGTTGGAAGAAGACTTCCTAAATAGTCATCAAGATCTGGTTTCTGTCTTGGCATATATTGATCAGGTATATAAATTAGATCATACAACTCGTAGTATGGTTCCGATTAATTCCCCATACTTTGCGAATAATGAAACAAAGACCTATAAAACAAGAATTAAAACACTATCTAAAATATTAGACACTTTGACTTCTGACCAGTATCGTTATATCCTTACACTGATTGATAATATCAATAAGCGTGGAGATAAAGTAACTTATATTCATCCTGAAATGACGTGTCCGAAATGTAATACTAAAATTCCCGAAGCCGTTCAGACTCCTCAGAACATGGTTTTTCTACGGCATCAGTTGGTCAACTTCGCGATCTAGTTGGAATAGCCATGAACTTGGCTAGTAACTTTAGAGGCAGGTTGTCATACACTGATGCTCTTAACCTTGAAATGCATCATTTTCAAACTTTAAGACACATGATGTATCTTGAGAGCTTATCGGAAGAAACAAAAGAGCGAAAACAGATGGAAGCATTAGAGGACGAAATATCATAGAAAGGATAGACGAATGGAATGATACAAGACAGAATTCAGTTTGTTAATTCATTAGAATTAAATGATGGATTGGCAAAAGAAATAAGTATTAAACATTATTTCGATGAACTTATGGCATTCTATGATCTGATAAGCCTCGATCCGAATCGTGAAGATGGCGTCAAGAACTTTTGGTTTGAAAATGATCATAACTTTGCTATGAATATACAATTCTCACAAAATGAAAATCTTCAAAGTTTTTGTGAAAAATTGAGTTTATTCGATGGCACGGTTTTTATCTATGGTCTTTACTATAGATTACATTATAAATCAAAACGTAATCTTTGTACGGTTCAATTATCGGTCTTATTGGATGATGAAGATCCAAGAAGTTCTATATCATAAATCAATGGGCGATTATGTTGAGGTCAGCATAATCGCTCTCCTTATGTCACATATAAGTAATTGAAAGGGGTGAATATATCAATTGGAATCATTGAATTTAAGAAATCTTATGTTAGAATATATTGATGATAATTACAATAGTGATGTTATCATGCTAAACGAAGCCGGTAAAGGAACAAGTCTATTAGAAGTTGAATTATTGGATGATGAAGACTTTATTAAGAAGAACCAAATAGAACCAATCACAAATCCAATCTTCTTTGTAAGAGAAGGAATTCCTTCTACCGATGGTTTATTATCAAATCAAATTTTTGGTATCACAAAAGAAGAACGATCTAACACATTTGGTTATATCGATCTTGGTGATACTTACATGCATCCTCTTTGTTATAAAGTATGGAGTCGAATGGATTCTCGTATTAAAGATATTGCTCATGGAACAAAAAAGTTTATCATCGAGAATGGTGATTTTGTTGAGAGTGAGAATGGTGAGAATGGTATGGAGTTCTTACGAAAGAATATCAATAACATTAAAATCCGTTCTACCGAATCTCGACAACGTGATAAAAAGATTAAATTCTTAATGAGTAATCGAAATAAAATGTTTATTAAAAAATTTATGGTTATCCCAGCATACTATCGAGATGTGGAAACTAATTCTGGTGGTAAAGTTGGGGTAGGTTCTTTAAATAAGCATTATGCATCTTTGATAATCTCTGCTCGATCATTAAAAGAAACTCAAGAGTATGGTCTCAACGTATCTGAAGCTGTGCGTGGGAGAGTGCAAGAAACAATTCTCGACATATATAACATACTTAGCGGAACTTCGGACGACCCCGATGCCGGAATCGGCTTATCTTCAAAAAGAGGGTACGTAAAGAGTGCTGTTATGGGGAAAACAGCAGATTATGGATCTCGACTGATTATTTCTGCACCTGAGTTAAAAGTAGAGGCTTTAGATGATCTAATGGTAGATATGGATTATTGTGCATTGCCATTAGCATCAGCTATTACAAACTTCTTTCCCTTTATCGTATTCCATGTTAAACGTTTCTTTGAGAATAACTTTCATGGAAATGAACAATATTCTACGATCAATAAAAAAACAGGTAAAACAGAATTCGTAACGATTAAAGACCCATTAGAAACTTTCTCTGATGAGAGAATACGAAAAGAGATGAAACGATTTGTTAAAGGTTACTCTGATCGTTTTTCTCCTATAGAGATTCCAACAACTAATGGCGATATGGTAAGAGCAAGATTTACCGGAAAAGAAGTATCCGCTGAAGATATGAAGAATGGAAATGTATCCGGTTCTTCTGCTTTAATACAAAGAGATTTAACTTGGTGTGATGTATTCTATATGGCGGCCACAGAAGCTGTCAGAGATAAGCATGTTATTATTACCCGTTTTCCGATAAAAGAAGAAATTCAAGTGTCGGCTAGGCCAGTAATGGTCTAGAAATAACTTTTCTAATTGCTGGAAATCCTTAAAGCCTCAGAGACCACAACGTAATTCATAAGAATAAGCGTGAGGGTTATCGAAAGATAGAAAAAACGTCTGAGGATGATCTATGGTGATAGTAAGCCTAAGGATCGTATAAAATAGGTGATCAGCAGCTAAGCATCTTTATAAAAAGATGAAAGTTCAACGACTATCCGAAAGGAGTAGGGTTCAAGTGAATTCGAAATGGAAAGCATCCTTATGGGATGAAGATATAGTCTAGTATCCTAATGAAAGTTAGGGAAGTTCATAAGAGAACTGCGTAGCTTAACGACCTACGTGAATACCACGGGACAGTTGTTTTAATAACATGGTTGCTAAAGTAAGAGTCTCTACTGTCAAATATATGGAAAAGGTTTATGTGAATGGAACCTATTATCCGTTTTACCCAAAGATTAGACAGAAAGATATTAGTTCTAACACGAGTGATAAATTTATTGATACATTGATGATTAGTAATCTTATGCTCAAAGGAGCCGGTGGTGATTATGATGGAGATCAAGTATCGGTAAAAGCTGCATGGACACAAGAAGCCAATATTGAATTGGATAAGTTTATCAAATCAGTTTCAAATTATATTGATCTTGGTGGTGTCAATATTCGAGTCTCAACAAATGAAGCAGTACAAGCTTTATTTAGTATGACAAAGATATTAAATGAAGATAAAGCTAAGATTCAAAAACCTATTTTTACATAATACTATATATGGTAATCCAGTGATATTTGGATTACCATATATTTATTGTAAATTAAGTTAATTATACTTGCATATTATTACTGTGATATAGTAAGGTAAATGTAAACAAAATAACAAATTTCAAACAAATAGGAGGAAACAATTATGACGTTACCAAGTTGGATGTACATTATGGAAGCAAATATGAACATAATGAAGAGTGGAATGCAGCTCAAAGCAACGGAGACTTATGGAAAGATGCCTATGAGCGTAAGAAGAATCCGTAAGCCAAGTATTAACAGATTCATGAATTCTGTAAAGGATGATAAGAAACAAGAAGAGAAAACGGAAGAGAAGATCGTCGAAGAAACAATCAACAACTGTAATGAAGAACCTGATATCAACAAGGATTCCGATACCATCAAAAAAGAAGCTCAGGATATAATGGAATCTGTTAAAGAAGCTTATGATGATATGGTAAAAGATGCTAAGGAAGAAGAAGTGAAAGAAGACATCAAAAAGAATGTAGAAGATGTTATCACAGAATCAGTGACAAAAGCAGCAGAAGAGAATCAGAAACCCGACGATGAGTTAGAAAGGGTTGAAGGTGAAATTGTTGAGGTTCCACAGAAACCAATGCAGAAAATGGAAGTTGATGTAAAGGTTAAAGGGAATAAGGTTGATATCAATGCAGATGTATATATGACAAAAAAGCAGTTTGAAAACATCGGTGATGTTAAGAAGCTGTGTAATGATATTTATACATCGATTGTGAATGGAATGGAAACATGGATTCCATATGTGATCTTCCCGTATAACGAAAACATGTATAACGACAAGCAGAAGGAAGAGATGAGTGTTAAATTCGATGAAACTATCTTTAATAGTTTGAAGAGTGTCGTTGAACCTCTCAAAGAAAAAGGACTCAATCTCGAAAACATCGATGATATCCAAAAGATTGTTGGTGAGGATACTATGGTAAGTATTGTACAAGCAGCAATACATGCAAATCCGAGTAAAGTTCCAAACTCAACACCTAAAGCCACTCCAGTACAACCAGGACCAAAACCATTGGATTTGTCAAAGAATGTGAAGAAAGAGAATCCGAAGAAAGAATCTAAAATCAGACTCATTCGGTATGAAGGTGATGTAGAGAATGAAGATGTTCTTCCAACACCTACTCCAATCGATCAATTAGATCCAGTAGAAACAACCAATGAAACAAGAGTGAATGATGAATCTCCAAAAGTAACACCGATCAATCAATTAGACCCAACTCCTGCACCTTCGAAAGAAACCATTAACAATAATAAGCAGAAGAGATCTAAGAGATATACGAAAGGCGGAAATAAAACAAAGGCAATCGATGGATCAGAAGTGGATCCATATGCTAAGAAAAACATTAATAAAGAAGAGACAGTGAAGTTATAATACTTCACTGTCGTATCTTTTTGAATCAACATCATCAAGAGTTTTTCGCATATAAATAATGATTCAGAAATTACTACAATATCACAACTGCATAAAGATTCATGCCATGCTATTATTTCATACTTGATTAAAGTATCACTTAATCAATCACTCAAATTTCGATAGAGGGTTACTAGCACCCACAGAAGAAGAAAATCTGATTTATCTTAGTTACCAACTATATCAAAGGATATTAATCATCATATTAAGTATGCTAGTCACTGCTTAGTATGGTGATTAATAACTTTAATAAAACATGGTTTATTTTTTGTCTGAAACATAATATTAATTATCTCTATCTTAAGAAAGGGGAATACGTAAATGCCCAATACAAATCTATTGTCAGAATTGATTATGAAAAAAAGTCTTGAAAATTCTGATATAATTATTGTTGAAGATAAAGAAGACACAAAGCAATCAACGATAGAATCTCTAAAGAAGAATTTCAATGGAGATACAAAAGAACCAAGCAATCTTCAATTCTACTCAAGTGCAAAAGTGGATGAGATTAAAAAATCATTACAAAAAGATATTACAGCAAAAGCAAGTCATGCAGAAGTCTTATCGATTAAAAAATCTTTAGGCTCTATAATCGAACAACAAACGGAACAAGAACAAAAAGATATTGAATTGATTATTGCTAGAGATGGATGTGACAATTTAAAAGAGCGATTGGATCGGGATAAACAATCGACAAACAGCAGGACATTAAAAAAATATAAAAGAAGTGCATCTGGAACTCGAATCTTTCTAGGTGATTTTCATGGATATGGAGATATCTTAGTAGATACGATGAGTTCTGGTAATTTAATAGTTGCAAACTGTAACTATTTTGATATTGAGAGAATTCGTGATTCTAATAATTATTTTATGACTTATAGTGATTATGGGTTTACTTATACACAACGATCTCTTGCTGGTACGAAAATGAATATGATTCCATTATCGATTCAAGCATTAGCCGCAGGAACGTATTATTTTTCCGCTAATTTATATAATGAAGAAACCACCAATATAAATGGCGAAGTCGTACAGTTTAAACTTCCTACGGAAATTCAAATAGAATTAAAATATGCAGATCGTTCTATGGACTATAAAACCATAGAACTTACTGACAATAACTCTAATCTTTTCTTTTTTGACTTTACCACTACAAAAACATTAGTTATGATCACATTATATTTTCCAGTAGAGGAAGGAAGTTTTATCGAAGAATCGACATTAACCTTTGATAATATCATGCTCACTCCTCAGAAAATGCTTGATACTTTTATTGAATATGGAATCACCTATTATCCAGTAAGCGGAAAGCAATATGTTTATGATGTGAGACTTGATAATTGCGAAGTGTATTTTGAAGGTTTTGGTGCTAATTTAATTGTAGATTATTATAACGATGCTTATGATACAGAGTATATTATCGACGCTATTCAATCTTTCCAAAAGAGTTTTTATGAGAGCACCGATCATTGTGGGTTAGCAACTAATTATGGAATCTATAATTTCTTAGATGAAAATAATACAGATAATAAGAACCCAGAATGCGGATTTATCGAGGTTTCTAACCATGATAAATATATTAGAAATAGTCATAAATCTACACATCTATATTTAACTTCTAGTGAAGAAAGTGTAAAGCTTTCCGTAGAATTAGAAGAAATTCCAGATACTTTAAAATATGTCACATTTTTACTATATATGGATAAATATATTTCATATTATATGGATGATGAAGCAATCACCGTTTATTTGGTATCTGATAATACCAATGTATATCCACCAAATAATTATTTTAAAAAAGTAATTTCAAAAGATGTTTTGATACAAGGATGGAATTCTATTAAGACAATCTTTGATGAATATGAAGTGGTTGGATCTCCTAATAAGAATGATATCAATCATGTGGTATTAGAGTTTTCTAATAATGTCAATACTGTAAATAAATCAATCTATATTAATAGTATTATCTTTAATCAATCTATGAAACCGACCTTATTACTTGGTTTTAATGGAGTCTATGATAATACGTTTAGCTATACATTACCTATGCTACAATCAAGAGGAATCCCATGTAGTATCTTCTTAAATAGTAGTAGCACATTATCTAAAGCATATCTTGATGCTATGATTATGTATCATTTAGATAGCTTAGATATTGGTCAATTTGGTTGTAATCCGGATAAAGAGTTATTATTAAATGATAATAATTATAGAGAGCAATATTTAGCTCTTAAGAATATTAGAGATTATCTACAAAATAATATGGTTTATAATCCTATTACTTATAGTGCCCCATATGGGAATCTTAGACCTATTACTGCTGGTTTGATAAAAGATATGGGTTATCAGATTGCTAAAACTGGTGAGGATGGGTATTGTAGTTTCTTTACGAAACATGATTTATGTATACCATCAATAGAAATCAATAACAGTTCTGATATAGACTATATTAAAGAAAAGATTGATTATGCAATTGCAACAGAACAAACGGTTGCTATTAGCACTTATGATGTTACTGAATATGGTGATGAGATGAACGCTAAGAGAAGCACATTCGAAAATATCATTAATTATATAGAAGAGCGATTTGATACGAACCAAATCAACGTTATGTCTTATCGATCTTTTTATAATAAATGTATTGACTAAAAATAATTCCCTGATGACATTATTCGCCATCAGGGAATTATTATTTTATAATATTATGGCAATAATGATATTTGTTTCCAATCGCCAACTGCACTCGTTCCCATCGCAAGATACACTTTTTGATTAGTGGTATCTATATACATATTACCTATGCATGTTGGTGGATCGGTTGGAGCGGACTCTCTAACAATTGTCATCGGGATTACTTCACCAATTAATCCATTAGTAAATCTAGCTTGACCTTGTATTAATAAATTGCCAACAGTTAAATCATCGGCATATGTAGAACCATTCATAAATACATTATTGTCGAAGGTTGTTTCGCCAGCAACCGTTCCACCACTAACTTTAAAAAATGTATCACCAATATCTTCGATCTCTTGAACTATTTCTTCTAATTCAGTTTTAGCTGCATTTTTTTGTTCCGTAATATACGTTGTTGTATCAGATATTACTTTTTGTATAGATAACGTTTCTTGATCTTCTATTAATCCTAACGTAGTTTCACCTTTAGTTTCAATCGATTGTGTTGCATTAACTCGAATGTCTTCAAGATCATCAATCACCGTTTGAATATATTCTGCACTTTGTTGTTGTACTATCTCTGTTGCCGCAATAACTTTCTCTTTGGTTTCTTCAAATGCAGAATTAAGATATTCATAGTTTCTTGCTAATGCATAATATGCGTTTAATGTCTTATTATTTTGCTCTTCTACAAGAACTATTTTCTCTTCACATTCTGCTAATGTTGCTGTCTTTACAACATCTATCTTTTCTTCCGTGTCCTTTTGAATTGCTTTTGCTAAGTTTTTTATTTGAACTTTCTTAGTGTCTTCGCTATCTTCTATAATCATAATATCTTCTTCTGAGATATCATCTATTTTTTCTGTTAAGGAATCTATATACGCCATATAATTTATCTCCTTTCATTTATTAAGCTGTTCTAATTATAGCATACTAAATGTGATAGAAAACAAATTCTAGAACTTACTAGTAATTATGAATCAAATCATATATTATAAATCAAATATTAAGGAGGATAAAAAGTATATGAATAAGGGAATGATTAAACATTATTTTTATCAAGAAGGAGAATTGTATTGTTGGTATAGTTCTGATGTGGATACAACTATAATTTATGTCAAGGTGATCCAGACCCAAATATAACAATGCGGATCTATTATTAATTCTTAGAAAGGTGATATCGTCATGATTTATATAGGAACCAAGTTTTATAAATATGAAAAAGATAAAGAAACAGCCGATGTTTATCGACTTATAAGATATCAGAATAAAGATACAGTGAGACTTCGTAATGAAGAAACAAAAGAAACATTTAAAGTTTCTTTAGAAGATCTTAAGAAAGAATATGTGACATTAAGTGTAAATGGTATTATTTTATTTAATATTGTTTCTGTTGGTGGGGGTAAAGATGATGTTTTAATAACTCTATATCGAGATAAAGAACTTCACGCAAAAGCCCAATATCCATATTGTGTATGTAGACAGGGTATTACTGATATTCATGCACAGCAATATATGTTACAAACAGGAAAAGATTTCTATGGAGCATCTGTATCTATGGATACAATGCCAGCTGGAGTTGACTTTGGTATTATGGTAGCATGTGATGCTATGGATGAAACTGCAACTCAGATCATTGCTATCTATATCAATGATACACTAGATACTGTTCTTGATTTAATTGATACTGTGAAATACGATAATGTTTTAAATCTCTTATTCTTAGAGCATTTACAACATGTGTCTAGTAAGTTTGGTCAGATGTATTATAAAGCCAAATTAAGCACAGGGGAATGTGAGGGATATTGTAACACATTAAGAGGTCTCTTAGAATTAAATGATTTTATGTTTGACTTTAAGAGAGGTTATGATATCTATCCGATGGATTTCGATTTTACTGATTGTGATGAAAAAGCGTTGGACGTAGAAGCCATGAAAGTTCTTTCTACGTTGCTTTGTAAAAACATCGATAAAGCTATGATATTAAAATATAATCATGATGTGCAATTAAGCAGCATTCAAAAAGATTATGTGTTAATATCTGATAAACACCAAAATTTATATGTTGTAGTTTATACGTTCTCCGGAGTTTATCAGATTCCAGTAGAAGCCGTTGAAGATGAAGTTGGTATTAAAGTGATGCATAAGCGAATGAATTCATCATCGGTACAGTCTGCTTATAATCATATCATGTATAACAAGAATAAATTTAAATGATAAACTAATATATGATTGCATATTATATATTTGATTAAGATGGGTATAAATGTACAATTCTATACCTGCAACAACAATTTAATACTTAAAAATTTTAGGAGGATTAACAAATGGAAAGAGCATACCAGCAGGAAGCAGAAGAGAGAGAACTTTTGGAATTCAATGTGACTCAGCATGAACCATTCAAAGAGACATTCTCAGTAGAGCTTACAACTGCAACAAACTTGATGTATCTTATGGACAAGGTTTTTGGAAGCGTATTTAATGATTTCCATAAATCACAGATTGTTCCGATTGTGAATATGACATCCGGAACTGGCTATGAATTGAATCTACTTTTTAGATCAAAAGCAAATGCGGTTGAAGATGTGGATGGAGAAGGTAAAGTATCTGCATTCGTTCCAAGAATGGAAGCAGAAGCTCCAACTAGCAGAAACACAATGTTTAGTACATTAAAGAAAGTTGGAACAGCAAGCAAGACAATCAATCAGTTTATGATTAGTCAGCCTGCATGTGAACTTTTGAGAACATTGTTTATGGATAACTGGACACTTCGTGATCAGAAATTCATTGCTGACCCAAATGCAAAGAGATATTGTAATCTTGGGTTAATTGGTGAAAGAACTGTTCAGGAAAATCTTGGTTATATGAATAACAACAACGTTACCGTTATCGAGAACATTGTAATGCATATTGACGTCAATAAAGTATTGCAGATGATCAAAGGTGATAAAGATGAGAATGGTGAAAGACTGTTCTATCAGATTCGTCCAGTAATGGATGTATATGCAAATGTACAGAATCCATCTGGAATGATTCCTATCAGAAGCGAAACAGTAATCGAAATTCTTCGTCTGAATGGCGATAAATTCGAAGAAGTAAAAGCATCGGTAGGGGCTACCCAGAAGAACGAAGAGATCGTATCTCAGATTCGGAACTTGAGATACTAATAAAGATATCGGGAAGTTATTTAGTTAGCTTCCCGAGTTTTTATTTTTTAAATACAATGAGGATATTAGTATGTCAAAATTAAGAGAAGTAAAATTATCAAGTTTAAACATCAGAGAGCCTATAAGATTTGAATTACAACGTGATGACATTATCAGAGAAAACTTAGAAACTTTCTTATTTGGTTTATCGGAATCTGAATTTTCTAAGTTTTTTGACTATCTGCAATGCATTCAACGTGAATCGACACATGTGAATGATTATATGAATTTTAACTTCAAATCCACGGAAATGCATATAGATTTCAGTCGTGTAAAAAAAGAAAACCATGTTTATAAAATAACATTTGAAGGAAAAACAAAAATTATATATACAATAGATCTTGAACCTTTTATCATTCAAACTATAAAAAAGGTGGCTGATAATTCTACATTAACAATATTTTTAGATATGGACGTAATCGTACGAACGATTGTTGAAGATGTGATTATGGCATTCATCAACGATGCGGTATCGGAAACTGGATTTAAGTCTCGTGATGGTTATGAAAAAGAGTTGTATGATTATATGTATAAAAGAACAGAAGAATTGGTTAGATCAATCGAAGAAATAAAACGACGTATATTCATGCTAGGATTAGAAGCTTATAGAATAGATGCGTGCGGTAAATGTTTATTTTAAAACAATGAGAATAAATTATAATTTAATATTTAGAAATACAAAGTATTAAAATAAACTTAAGAAAGGGTTGAATTATATGAGCGATTTTACTTATGAAATTGATGAGAATTCGCCAGTACACGTAGTAGATGAACGAGGCAATGTTTATCTACAAATGGCAAAATATAAATGGAATGGGAAAGGTGATTTTAAACTCGGTATTCGTCAGTTCTATAGTAATGCTGAGGGAGATCGTTTAGGGAAAGGTATTAGTTTCTTAACCGATAACGGTCCTCATGATCTATGTCATGCATTATTAGAAGATGGATTCGGTAATCCTGATGAAATTGTCGAATTAGCTAAATCGGGAAGAAGTGATATCATGGGAGCATTTGCTAAATATCTTGCAGATGAGACCGATAACACAAAGATAGATGAATATATCGATGCATATAAAAATTCTTCTACAAAAGAAGATGAAGATGATATGTATGATCCCGAGGAGATCTTGGAATGATTCCATATAATAAATATTATATTCCTAAATTTAACATCGAATCTTTGATTTATTCTAATTATATCAAGTATGATCAATTAAAAGATTGGATAATTATGAAATTTAAAGATTCGCCAGAAGCTAATTGTACTCATATCAACTTTTTCATTGATGTGTATAGTATGATTCGAGGATTCTATCGAAGACAAGACTTTCATATCAATGACGGACAAGAGTATACATTGGCTTCTGGCATTATTAACATGGCAGCTCATTATCGGGAATATTTCCGATCAAGACATAATACCAAAGCAGATATTTATATTGTATCGAGTTTTAATATGAATAAATACCTTACAAGTATTCATCCTAGTTATCGAAGTGTAGTAACGGCTAATGATGAGATCACTGATTATATTGCAGAGAATATGAAAGTACTAGATAGCTTAGTCCCTTACTTACCTGGAATGTATTTTAAGCATTATGATCATAATATCACAGGAGCGGCTATATTAGATATTATTCGATATAATGAGAGTCATGGAAATAAAGATCCAAATATCATATTATCAAAAGATTTTGTAGTGTCTCAAATAGTTTGTAATCCTATCAGTAGAACCATGGTATTGAGACCTTATAAGAATTATAAGAAAACTTATGAAGGTACAGAATCTGTAGATCTATCTTACTTAGTAGAACATGGAGATCTTATGGTAAGATATGGTGTCGATTGTATGAAAGGCACGAAAGTATCAGAAGAGATAATAGAAAAACGATTAGATAAGATCAATGCATTAAGTCCAGAGCTATTATCTGTATTGATGGCTATTACTAAGTCATCTGAATATGGATATGGCTCCGAACTGTTATTTCCAGCGGCGATAAATATCTTATATAAACTAATTGTTGAAGATAAGTTAGCTTTGAATCAATATAATACAAATATCAATGATTTAATGACATTGATTAGTATGAACACCACAAAGCAAGTGGATCCTCATGAACTAATTAAACGTTTTCGGACATTGGATTTAATGTATCAGTATAATAACATGGTTTCTATGAATTTGGAGCGATATCAATTTGTAGATGATCTATACAACCCTGATATGGTTAAAATGATCAATGAAAAATTCTTTAAAGAGTGTCCTTTGGATCTTAATGTATTATAAAGAATAAGAGTATAGGTATTTTTACCTATACTCTTTATTTTTTGTTATTATGACACATATAATTAAATGATAATATAATATGGAGGTTTATTATGTCATCCACCATACAAGCATTTCGTTATGCATTAGAAGCTTCTTTCTTAATAGATTCTGAAAATGCAACGATATTGACTGGAAGTATACAAAACTTAGTTTGTAAATATGATTATGAAAGTAAACATATGCCGATCATTTATCTAAGCTTACGTATCGCAGATCGTTTATATGATTCTATGGTTCGTAATATCGATAAAGGAAGCATATCATTAACCTTATATAAATTTATTCAAAATGAATCCATCATGGTTCAGAAAGAGATTTACTTTAGAAGTTTATTCTCCTATTTCATTCCACAACAAATGACATTTGATGATGAAACAAAGCCTAAGAATGATGTATTACAAGCTGATAAAGATCGAGCATATAAGACTTGTACTATTGGTTTATTTGATATGACATTAGTGAATAATAACGCTCGATATATTAATCTATTATTTCGAAATAGTGATATGCTATCAATTGTTCATTATTGTACTTCTCATATGAATATGGTAATTGAACCTTTTAAAGATCATGAGAAATTGGACTTCTGTTTTACACCACCAAATTTAACAATCAATAAATTATTACAATATTTAAATAGCGTGCATAGTTTTTATAATACTGGTTTTCGCTATTTTAACGAGTTTAAAAGGAGTTACCTGCTCAGTACAAGCGGAAACCCCGTAAACGTCTCTGACGAAAATTACGATACTGTCATTCTACGTATTATGGACTCTCAGGAGTATGCAACAAAGATAATGTCAATGGAAATTGATAGAACGCAACGTGCATATATTATGTATATCGATATGGAATATGTTGATCTTAGAATTGATCATTTAAAAGATAAGCAATATCAAAAGATTATTGGTGTAGATACAATGGGAGAGACGATAGAACGAGATTTAAATATACCGACTCATGAAGAAAATACAGAAAAGATATGGTATGATCGTATTATGAATGGGAATATGTCTTATATTAATACCATTAAAGATAATATCGAGAGTTCCTCCGTTATTCTTAATATTGTAAAGGGAGAAATAGATAGCTCCATTATATCTCCAAATAAAGAATATCTAATAAAGAACCCAGATAATTATAAAGAGTATAATGGTAGATATATATTAGCCTATAAAAGAGAATTATTTGTAAGACAAAGCGATACGTTTGCTCTAAATACCGTATTTGGTTTAAGACGTATTATGGATTAAAAAATAAAAAGGTATAGGAGATAATTCCTATACCTTTGTCTTATTATTTTTTGTCTTCAACAGGAGTCTCAGCTTTCTTCTCACCTTCAGCTTCTTTCTTCTTACCAGAAGTTAAAGATTCAAGTGCACGATAGAACTCATTAAATGCTGCATTAGCAAGACTCATCTTGTTAGATAATACTTGACTCATTACTGAGAAATATATCATCAGATGTTTCTTGATTTCATTAGAACCATCTTTAAACTCGTTAAAATAAAGCATATCTACAGTAGCAACATTTTCATTCTTAGATTCTTCTTTCTTACCACTCTCATTATCAATATTAGTGTTAGGATTATTAGAACCCTCTGCTGGTTTTAAAGTCTGTGCAATTCTACCCGAATTGTTTTTCGCTTTATCAATGATATTCTTTTCAGCTTTAATCTTATTATATAATCCAGTGAATGTGCTTGTGCAGAATTTAAACATAGCATCTTTATCGCCAGATTTAACCTGCACTTCTCCTTCTGCTGGCACTACTGATTTCTTAATAGCTTGACTAAAACTTATATTATCGCTATCCATGATCTTTTTGATGTCCCCATAGTTTTTAGCAATGAATTCATCTTTTCCTTTTTCAAGATCATCTTTCATACCATCATAGTTAAGATCTTTTACTTGCAAAGCTTCAATCTTCTGAGGGTCATAGAATTTATAAGTAGCAGTACCACTAAAATCACCCTTATCGATCTCAGATTTATACTTATTCAGATACTGAATCTTCTTGGTTGATTGCTGAACAAAGATATCATTAAACTTCTCAAATAACTGCTGAAGTTTTTCTACAATAGCTCTCCAAACATCAGTACCTTTGGAAGAATTATCATTAGATGTTTTAGAAAGTCCACTAAGAGAAGGTGAATCATTCTCTTCTTCAAGCAAAGCTGACATCTGTTCTTTCAAGATTTCCTGATCGAATACGTGTTCCAAATTAAACAATTCATATTCGAAGAAGTATGCCATCTCTTTTAGTTCTTCACTTGGAGTTTCATCAATCTCAGGCGGAGATTCAATCTCTTCATCTTTGATCTCGCCTTCTACTTCTTCTGTTTCAGGTTCCTCAATAGGTTCTTCTACAGGCTCATCAGTCTCATCTGGCAATTCTTCTTCCGTCTCTGGATCTGTAGGTTCATCATCAGGAGCTAAAATGTCTTCGTCTTCTGAATCTACGACATCTTCCGGATCAACAGTATTCCCATCAACTTCTGGATCTTCTATATGTGCATACTTGGCAGAGCCTGTGGATTCATATGCTTGAGTAAGAATATCTTTACACTGATTAATATATTCGATAATATTATCAATCTTAATAGAGAATGCCACCATATACATATTACAGATCTGACTAATCTGAATAGATTTCTGTTTCATGAAAATATTAAACTGATTCATAGAATAAGTATTCAATTCATATTCTGTATTCTTAACCCCATCAGTTTCTGTATCAATCTTCATTGTACAAGATTGATTCTGGAATATCATATCTCCAAGTTCTTTTGCGATATCTTCAAAATCTTCAACTAAATCTTCAGCCATAGAATTAATAACGTCAATATAGGAAGATGCATTCAATAAAACATTCTTAGCTTCTTGAATATCAGATTTCTCGATAGACTTGGTATTTTTACCTTTCTTAAATAAATTATTTACCTGCTCTGGCATTGACTTCTTTTTATCATAGTCATCATCGTCCAGCATTTTCTCTGCACATTTCTCTAAGAAATCATCTTCCATTTCTTTCTTAAAAGAATTATAAACAGCAGCAATGATCTTTAACTTAGCATCGTTCGAGGCAATCGGGCCAAGATCTTGCATAAGTGTACCAATATGATCAAAATCCTTCTTGAAGTATTTCTTTACTTTAAATTTTGGAAGTTCTTTATTTGTGAGATTTTCATAACTATTAAGATCCATATCAAATGGTGCATAGTTACTCAACAAATCATCATTATCGATCAATGACTGATTTGCATCCACAATATTATCAATATTAATCGCAGCTTTTGAAGCTAATTGATTAATCTTATCATTGAATGTATAAATGATATTCTTGAATTCTTTGAAATAAATACAGAACTGGTTATTCTCTTCTGTTTTGGTTTCAGCTTCAAGAATTGATTTAAAACTGTTCAATTTAAGCTCATCAATTTTTACATTGAGTTGAGTCAGCTCTTGTAAAGCAGAACATAAATATAATTCATTAGAAGACTGAGCCGTCATTTCTGATAATGATCGAAAAATGAGAGTCTCAGGTCCAAATATGGATTTTAAATTCAAAAACTTATGATCCATTTTATTCTCCTTTTACTTTTCTAGTACATAAGAGACATGCAAAACTGCATGTCTCTTATAGTTTTTATGAAAGTTCAACTTAGATGATAGAGCAGATGATATCTTCTACTTCAGTAGATTCTCCTACTGCTTTTTTATCTTTCTCTTCTGCTGGCTTACCAGCAGATTTGATTGCTCTGTTAAGGACTGCTCTCATAGTCGAATGATTTCCAGCAACTACCCGAATAACAACAGCAGAAGCAACATTCAGCAAGCTGATCTGATTTCTGATTGCTTCGGATTTCAGCTGAGAGAGATCTACAGCGGTATTATAATTATCAGATTTCTTATCAGCTTCGGCTTTAATTGCTTTAGCCATCTTAATATGACCCTGGAATACTTTTTCAGCGTCCTTAAAAGCTTTTCGAACATCTTTAACAGTCGTTCCGCTCTTCAGAGTTTCATATGCAGTTTTGATGGAAACTTTATTAGTTTCATCTGATCCAGTGATAGCTTTAGACAGCTTTGCTGGGAAAGCATCCGCCGTCAGATTATCACTTTTTCCTCCACATGTGGAAACGATTCCGCCTCTAATTTCTTCCATCAAATCAGTTTTCTTATCTGCCCAGTCTTTCTTAAGCTCAGCGATCTTTTCTTTAGACATGCCAGTATTTGCATCTTTGTATCTACCAAGTTTAGAATTAGACTCGGCATTAATTTTTGCTACAATAGAATCTGGCTGAACTGATTTAGTTGCCCAAATAGTTGATTTTACTTCATAGCTATCAACATTAATGTTTTTGCTAACTTTACCATATGCATCAAGCAACTTTTTATCAGTTTTCATAGCCATAGTAATCTTATCAATAGCTGCTAAGAAAACACCTTTCAGTTTCTGCCATGCTTTTTCAACCCAAGTAGCAATTGTAGAACCAATCTTTTTAACATCAATTGCTTCATACATCACATCAGTTGTCCCATGTTTTTCCATATAAGACATTTCAGATACAGCAATTGTATTGAAGATATTGTACCAGTTCTTCTCATTCTCAAGTGTCAATCTAAAACATGCATCTACCGGATGTTCATTTTCTCCGATTGCGATCGGCTCAAGGGCTTCCATGTATGCATCATTTACTCCATAATCATTTTCACCGAATATATTTGATTCAGCAAAGAAACTATCTAAAACCATTATGTATCCTCCTTTATTGTATAAATGATTTATTTTATTGTTAAATAGGCAAACAAAAATAAAACCTTAAATCGGCTTACTAGAAGATTTTAGATGAGGAATCTGGTTCTTCCTCAACGACATCATCAATCTTATAGTTTGGTTTATCACTGTCTTTGATTATTTTATTCGCAACAGTTTCGCCTTTCTTAAATTTGATTGCAAATGTATTACTAAGTTTTCTTAATTTCTCAGCAGTTTTAACTTGTTTCTTATAAATCTTTTCTCTTTCTTCAGGAGTCTTTGTCATATCCATCTTTGCTTTCTCGGCATTCAATGCCACAACATTAGACTGATAATAGAAGTAATCAGAAATTGACTGTTTCATTCCATAAAACATACTGGTCAATTCATGTAGAATTGGGAATATCAGTAGAATCATCTTTACCATAGTTAAAGTCAATACTACACCACCAATAACCATTTTAAAGATTTCAACAACTCCTTCTTCATGAACAGCCTTCTGAGCTTTTAAAAGGGAAGTCATTGTTTTCTCTACTTCTTTTTTCTTATAAGCTTTGTTAAAGTCTCTCAGATTTTTCAGAAGTAAAGATTCTTTTGATTTGTGTAAACGATTCTTATCCAAAGTCTCTTTATAAGACTTATTCCCAGGATCGTTCACAAAATCCACAGATGTAGATATAATCAACGAAGTTGAGCTTATGATTGCCAATACAATCGTGGAATAGAATACCATTGGGATTTCACATTTTGTTCCAAATGCTTTCTCCCAAATTCTCTTACTATCTTTGATATTTTCAATTGCTTCCTGAATCGTATTGACAGATTCAGGTGTTTCATTATAATTACTAATAATATTACCAACGGTTTCTAAACATTCAATCATTTCTTGATAATTCGGAATTTGCGTGATGTCACCTTTTGACGCTGGTATTTTACCATAGTCAATATCAGTAACATTCGCCATGATAGACTTGTATAATTTCGATGCTAAAGAAGCTAAGATCTGTGTCTGATCTGCTTCGTTCACACTTAACAACGTTTCTCTTGTTCGTTTATCCGTAATGTCGAAATATTCTTTGATAATCATAGAATATGCATTATGCGGATTTATTATATAAGGATCTGAAATCATATTAGTTCCTCCTATTATATTTATCTTGACATCTTAGACATCAAGTTTACAACTTTACGATATCCACCATCACTCACCTCTTTTTCTAAAGAAGAAAAAGAAAGAGTTTCATATTCCGTATCTCCGTCAAGTAAAAATTTAGCAGTTTCATTTGCTTCATCCACAATAACGAAATACATCAAATTCAATTTTTCCATGATAGGAATGATAACTTTAGGACTATCTACTTCGACATTATTATAGTTCTTTAAATAGTCGGCTTCTTCTCTTGAAATACAAATAGAGAAAATGGGTTTTGTAATATTAGATCTTCCAAGCACTTTACGAACTCTACCAGTTAAAGATCTTCTTTCTAATACTTTAAATAATTTAGAAGCAGAGCCTCTTTTTGATTTGGAGATAGCATCGATCTTAGCTTGATCAATACCAAATACAAAATCTTTAAAAAAAGAAATTTCTCTTGTGCTAACTTTAACTAACTTCATCAAGAAGTTGTTGTCAGCGTTTTTACTGATAATCTTATTGGTCATTTCATTTGGATCTATTGGATATATTTTAGACTTAACTCCAATCATCGCTTGATTATTTCTAACTTCACCATTTGGGTCTCTATTCATATAATTAACAATCATCATCGATGGAACCAATTCATTTGCCTTTTTTACATCTGATGTAGTCAATTGATTTTTAAATGTATCCATATTAGCCGATCTTGCCGTTCTATCTTGATCAAACCGATCTTTCGCTGATTGCATATCCTTATCGCGAGTATCAGCTTCAATAACCATATCTTCCATACCATTTCTTTTATAAACAAAATCAGAAATAGAAGATTCAGAAAAATCTTCTTCAAAGACAAAATTAATGTTTCTCTTACAATCTTCAACAATTGCTGCCATTGTATTATAATCAGTTGACTCTCTAAGTTTACTAAGATGAGGATCAATTCTCATTGCTGCATTGTCAGCAATATCCATAAAATCATCCAAATCCAATTTAGCAGCATTCACATTTGTATGAAAATCTTTAATAAATTCTACAGCATTGGGTGCATTTGACATATTATATGCAGATAATGCAATCTGCATCATAGCAACCCACTTCTTTTCAATCGATTTGTTTATAATAGTAGCAGCATCTATAGAGATAGATGAACTAATAAGAGTAGGGCAAACCATAGTCAGTGCAGACGTTGCTCTAGACAATGAATAAGCTCTGGCAATACCTGACTGTTTAGCTTTCTCCTTATCATCCATATCCCTTACTTTCCCTGCATCAAAAACTGCTGAACCTATCGTAGCTAAAATATCCAGAAAAGCGGTTTCATGTATAGTTCTAGGATTCATCGTATTCCTTCCTTTCTATATTACTAATTACTTCAATGTTAAACCCAAAAAATAAAAGACCTACCAGAAACACCTGTCATCTTTCGTATAGAGCACATTGACGAACTCTTTGACAAAAGATGAAACGATTAAAAATCCTCAACATTATCAACTTTATACATGACTTCATCCTGATCATCAACAATATAAAAGTTGATATTAAAATTAATTTCAGGTTTGTAAATCACTGGCTGAGTTTCTCTAATAGGCGTTTCTGTGGTAGATCTATCGTTATTAACTATATTTTTTAAAGTATCAACTGCTTTAGGAATTGCTAAACCAGCTATTGTGTTAAATAACATTTTACCGAATAATGATCCTGAATTTTGTGCTACCATCATAATTAATTTTCCTCCTTGTAAATGGCTTGTGTTTGAGCAACATTGGATGTGGAAGGGAGGAAAAATATAAGATGATACTTTATTTTTCTCTTTTCAAAAATTCTAGATAGATAATTTCGGTAGGTCTTTTATCACATCAATAATATACAATCATTTCCCAGTTTAGCCCCAAAACATTAAATTAAATGATACCCACAAGGAGGGTTCTGAACATGGCTAAATATGAACCAACAGGAGTAAGGTCTGGAGTGTTTAAAAATCAGAATATTAATGATGCTACAGATTTTGGACCCGTATTACAATCAAATAAAATATATGATCGAAATACGATTAAACTTTTTTCAAAGTATAATCGTTTTGGTGTATTAGATCCTTATAATGGAGTCACTACAACTAGAGAGTACTTGTTTTTCACGAAACCGGATTTGCATATTTGCACTCCTGGAACTGGTGATCTAAATCCTCAAATTAGCAATTACCCATTCTTTCGAGATTTACATGATCGATATCCACATGTAATTGGACAATTACAGAGTAGTCGATATAGCCCTAAAACAACAGATTCAAATGTCTTTATGACATTACTCAGCAATTCTGTCAAGAATACCTTAGACTTACCGCCTATTACCGCAAATAGTATTGATACTGCCGTAAATATCTTTGGTAGCACAATTCAATATCGTGGAGATGGTTATACGGATGATGAAAATGTCACATTTACATTAGAATTCGAAGATACAAAATACTTGGAGTTATATCAGATGCTAAAAGCATATGAAGAATATGAACGTTTAAAATTACATGGTATTATATCCCCACCGAATACCAATAAAGCAAAAGAAAATGGAAATGGATTTGCTTATACAAGATATCATGAAAATAAAGAATTGCATGACCATTTTTCTATTTATAAATTTATAGTAGGAGAAGACTATGAAACAATTCTTTATTGGGCATGTATCTATGGGTGTACTTTTAAGTCTGTGCCAAGGGATGCGTTCTCTGACACAAAAGTTGATAGTGGATTACGATACTCAGTTGAGTTTGGTGGTTGGCTTGTAGATGATATGAATCCATCTATTCTAGTTAACTTTAATCGTTTAATACAAGATAATATGAAAGTAGCTGATACCGTATTACCGATCTATAATACCTCTCTTCAAATGGTGGACGGTAGATGGGCAACTGTTCCAATGATTAGTATGAGAAGAAAAGCGGATGTTGATCCTAATGTATGGAACAAACCAAGTAGTATGGAATATGATTACGTTTTAAGATGGAGGGAATAAAATGGCTACCATAAATCCTATGAAAACTGATATCTATGATATTAAAGAAACGGTCCACGATTTACAAAAAGAAACGATACCCGAACTAGATGAAAACACATCGGTGGTTGGGTTGCCTGGTTACTTAAACTCTGTCAATTCCTTACAGATACAAAACTCAATTATCACCTCAAGTGAATTGGCAAATGAAGTATTTCCGAGTAAAGCAAAATTTGAAAAAAATATTATCTCTCATGCTATCATCCAGAACGTTACTGATATTCAGGCAAATCCAGCAAAAGTGTCAGTAATGGTCGGTATTGCTATGAATGATTTGGAAGATTTATTTAAAAATGATATCTTTCGTTTCGATAGAAAGTCTAAGATATTCATTAACTTTTTTGAATTTCATTTTCAATATGATATCGTTCTATCCAGGACATTATCAATCAATAATAAAATGATTTATAGTGCTCGATATGATATGTCGATAGATAACCCTTTATCAGATATTACGAATCCATATTTAAAAGCGCCATTTGTTCAATATCATGATGATAATGAATATTTGTTTATCTATTGCGATCTAATACAAATATCGTTACAGGAAGTGCAGAGTAAGATCGTTACAAGCACACCGATTGAGAATAAAGTGTTCGAATTTAGTTTCGATGAGCAATTAGCCGGATTTGCTATTAAAGTAACTGAGAATGAAAAGATGACTCGCTTAACCCCAGTATTTGAAGGTATTGGAATAGATCCAAGATTGACAGATTATTGTTTTTATTCTTATATGGATTTAAATAATATTAGAGTTACCTTTGATTCTGCTTCTTATATGCCAAGTATTAATGCACTAATTGAAGCTGAGATATGGTCTACATTAGGTGCAAAAGGAAATTTCTCTTTCCTTAATAATATTATGATCTCCATTACGTCTGATTCTTATGGATATAAGAATATTCCGTGTAGAGTTTTAATAGGATCTGAATCTTCCGGCGGTGTTGATAAGAAAACGATTGATGAGTTAAGAAAGCTGATTCCAAAAGAAGCATTATCGAGAGGATCAATTACCAATGACACCACACTAAATAATTATTTCAATATGATCAATACAGATGAAAATCGTCTTGAAATTATGAAACGAGTAGATAATCAATTTGAACGTTCTTATTTTGCTTATATGGTATTAAAGGATCAATACAATAATATCATTCCTACTAATACGGTTGATTTGGAGATGGATGAAACACAATGGCAAACAAATGTTAATCGAAAGTATACGTTACTTCCAGGCACTTGTTTACATTTGGATCGAGCCACGGGTATTAGTCGTATTATTAGCGATCAAGAAAGAATTCAGGAATTGATTCAAGATGATAAAGAAACCTTTATCTATGGATTACCACTTATGATCGTTATGACGGATGATCCATTATATATCTCTTATTATTCAACTATCATCGATCAAGTTGGTTATCTTGATTTTAAATATATTAATTATACCGCTCCCTGTCAGTTTGTTGCTTCCGCCATTACTTGGAAAAGAAAGTTTACAGAAGATCGAGATTGTTATAAACTATCCATTCCGTTTACACAAAATATACAAGCAGAGATGGGAATCTTGGGTTTTGATACAGCAACCAATTCTTTAATTGCTAATAATTTAAAAGTCTTTGCCGTATTTTATAATAAAGGAGAAACAACACCATATCGATATATTGAATGTGATATGTCGGAATATGAATACGGAATGTTCTTCTATACATATACGGCAACTATCAAAACAACAGATCAAATTGATGATAAAAATCTTATTAGATTAGAAGGTCTTAAAATCCCTGGAACAGATGATGAAGCATATGGGTATATGAGTAGCAATATTTCTGTTAAAATATATATCTTAAATAAATTTCAAAACACTGAATTTGGAAGACATGATTTAGATGGCGTTGTTCCTGGATTGGAGGGTTATACGGTATGTAATATGTTTGATGTGAATGATGGATTATCTCTCTATGAAAATTATACAGATATTATCAATTCGACAGTAAAACATATTAGTTATCGAGATGAAGATTCGATTCTTCATAATGGTTATCGTATCAAATCTATTCCGGTTGTCCGATATTCCTATATGGATGATGAAGAATGTATTCAGAATTTCATTGATGAATTAAACTATAAGAAGGCTTATATTGATCGAGCACTTTATGTTTTAGAAAACAATTTCACAATTGACTTCAAATTATTTAATACTTATGGTCCATCTAGAATCTATAGCTTAGATGAACATGGAACAAATATGGTTTCAAGAGTGAATCTTACACTCAATTTTAGATTACGTTTAGTGCAATCTACAGACTCTTATACCGTATCTTATATCATCAAAGATATTAAAGATATTTTAGAAGATCTAAATGACATTAGTAGTTTGCATATTCCAAATCTAATTACAACAATCACCAACACATATCGAAATGCTATCGAGTATTTTGAATTTCTTGGTATTAATGATTATGGCCCAGGGGTTCAGCATCTATATAAAAATGATGTTACGGATGTCACAATTGTTCCAGAGTTCCTCACTGTACATACCAATGAAGACCTCTCTCCGGACATTAACATAGAGATAGCATAAAACATATATATAATTTATCGTATAATCATATAAGGAGGATAATATGTACTATTATGATAGTAGACCTTTAAATGAAGATTTAAATATGAGAATTCAAAGAAAAAATGCACAGGAATTCGAAGAGCGTGAAAAGGGTAGAGTATTTGCCGAATCTCTGACAAACAAACGAGAGGATTTCTTGCGAGAAGAAAATAGATTTAGTAACTTTCTGGAACAAGTAAAAGAATCTCTTTTAGTAGAAGCGATGTATGGTTTGCTTGAAGATGCATTGAGTGAAAACGTTACGGATATTCAGAAGAAACAAGCAAAGAGTATTATTGTTAACTTTGTCAAAGAAGAAGGTTCCGATCGACTGATCAAAAAATATGCAACACAGACAGAATTATTGGCAAATTTAACAGGTTTAGTCACCAGTGCTTTCGATAAAGTGGTATCAGAGACTACGCAATCTTCTACTGATTATCTTGTTAAGAATTCCACAACCAATGAATTCTATGGTAAACTCAGAGAAATGAAAGTCGGTAAAATGACTAATACGATTCGCGATAATGTCGCAAAAGAGATGGAGAAATTTATCACACAACAGGTTGAAGATAAGAATCGTATCGAAGATCTTGCAAATGAAACAAAAGAAAAACTTGATACCGTAAAGAATAAGAACGCCACTGTAAAAGAAGAGATTAAACAAGAAATGGCAAATGATTATAAAGTTGCTGTAGATAACATTCGTCTTCGTCGACCAAGATCTATCTTTGAAGAGATGGTATATAACGTTTCTGAAAAATCAGTGAAAGATAAAGAATTGCTTGAAACTTGTTTCTTAGGAGAAGATAATAAGCTTGATATCAATAAAGTTGTTGAAAGTGTTTCTGTTATGTATACAATGCTGGAAGGTATGAGTGTATTCAAATTTAAAAAGTTTGATGCAGAAACAATTAAAACAATCGTAGATAATATCTAATACAAAATGTACCACTATAGACATAACTAGTCTATAGTGGTAATCTATTATTAAACACAAATAACAACATAATTATCTTCCAATAAAGATACAATATGTGTTAGAAATTTAATAGAATCTGGATTCTGTCGATAAAAATCATAAGATTCTCTTAATTGAAGCTTTTCCTCTTGATCGAATTCGGGTAAAGATCCTATTAATTGTTCGAATCGTTCATCGATCTCATTAAAGAAATTTTGGAAAGTTTTAGAAAACAAATCATATAAGCATTCTGTATCCATCTCTTCTGTCTTATATAATTTTTTCCATTTCTTAATTACATTTTTAGTAAATTTCACGGTAAAAGTTCTATTGATATGATTATAGTTCACATCAGAAGCTTCTACGTCATTTCTAATGTCTTGAATCAAATTTAAAACATCTGCGTTATTTGAATAGAAATATTTATGCAATAATATTTTAATTGTAGTTGCTAAATTTAATGACTTTTTATTTTCAATCTCACTCATATCTGGGAAACAATGATTCATATGATAAATTCTCCTTTGCTATTTAAATATCGAATAGGTGCACCATCATAATCTTTACGATTTACGATTGATTTATATTGATGGCTATTATAAACTACATTCATATATCTTAAATATATTTCAACTCTTGGTAATATTGAAAAATATTTATGTACAGATCCATCATTTACTTGAGAGTCATCTAACCATATATTGTAATTATACATATCAGAATATTTTTTAGAAATATTATCCCAATCAGGCTTCTTAATTTCTGGTCTGATTAAACCTATTTCTGCGAGAAAAGTATCAGTTATATTGTAATAAGTTGGTGTTTTTAGAAAAGCATCGTATTTCACATCACAAGGAGTATTAATTAATCCTTTAATGGGAACAATCTCTTCATCTACTAATTTTCTCATATAATTGCTATCGTCTCTTGCGTTCGGACTATAGATATGAACAAAAGGGGACGATAATGCTGCATCAGCAAAATTTCTTTTTGTTAACCGGAATCTAGGACGCTCTGCCCCTTCCGGTAATTCTAATAGTTGAACCACTTTAAAGTCAAAGAAAAACAAATTATCTAACATGTTTTCCCTCTTCTTCAGTATTTCTTCCATCTTTTTATCTGTCAATTTATATCGATCAATCATATAGGATAAACGTTCTTCATATTGAATAGGGATAGACCCAAATTTATCTTCATATTCTCTTGATTTAATTTTTCTATTTTTTCTTTTTATATATTTCACCTCCAAACGGCAAAAATTAAGTATGAGTAGAATATTACTCATACTTAATTGTTTTGGTAAGTGTAATTTCATATATTTATGGAAGCCATTTTGTCAGATTGGTATAAGATTTCAATAAAAAATTCGACATCGCTTCTTCCATTGTTCTACCAATCTTATTTGGAATGTTCAGAATCTTCCGTTTATTTAATATTGCATATATTTCAAATGCACGAATAACATCTGGTTTATTGATATTAATACCGCACATATTCGCCATATAATCCATTAATGTTATATTCGACATAAACCAATTAGTCTCTTGTGACATTGTTAATACAGCTTGATATAAATCTTTTAATGTGATATTTACATCGACGACAGCAGGTAATCCATCAATAGTCCATGCTCCCTCTGCACCTTTGGATATACTCATATCCGTAATAATACCCATATCTACATTAAACAACCCTTTATAGTTTGCTCTAATTAAGAATGGTGAATAATAACCCATCTGCATATGTTGATGAGGAGCCGCTAAAGCAATTAAAAAACATAAAGGAATATAAATATTAAGATACCAACTTAATGGATCACGATCAGGAGTTCTTAATTTAATACTAATATCAAAAGATCTTGTGAATGTACTATCATCCCATATTTCAGGAAATATCAATTTACCCCCAGTAGCAACTGTAGAAAAGTTCTTACCAAGATCTGCAAAGATTTTATTTCCTTTTAAATATTTATTTGCTAATTCTTCTACTTGAGAATTTAATTGATCGATGTTGTCCTGTGTAAATAAATCGAAATCTCTACCAGATTGCGTGCCAAGCATAAAAGCGATCTCTCTACCCACTTCTGACCAAGAGTTTACTTTACTCGCTAATTGCGATTCTGTTGTTGAGTTGGTGAAAGAATCTTGTACTTGGTTTACAGAATCTACATAAAAAGCCACACATTCAGCGGCCGACATATATGATCCAAAATCAGTCCCAAGAGATTCTTCCCATTTAAAATTGCCAGCTTTATTTTTCTTTCCATTCATATTAATAACCACATCATCAATACCTAAAAATACAGCTCCAGCAGCAGCCATTTCATTTACATATTTATAGTATTCAACATAATCAAATGCAAAGGTGTAATATCTACCATTTGTGCTAAGCACATTTGATAGATCATCTTTAATTCCATATTTCTGATCCGCTAATGCGGAAACAATTCCGACCGCTTCACTCTTTTTAGCATCTGGCATGAAGTCTACTTTTCCTGGACTCATTAACATGATAGGAGATCTTGATACTATACGTTCCATATATTTCAGACCAAACACAGAACCTTCTGCTTTTGGATCTGCTAACGCATTGAATTGATATGGCATTCCAATAATACCATTCATATTTTTTAGTAATACGCCATTTGCATTGCTAAAGTTATAATTATCGAAATATTTATTGTATTCTTCATACATAGCTTGTCTTTCCGCATCGTCTAAAGTTCCAGTATAAGAACCTAATATTTGTTCAGCCGTTGTTGAAGATCCGCTCGTAGAAGTTCCTCCACCAGCAACCGTTGTGACAGATGCATTACCAGCACTTGAAGATGAAGAATTGATGATTGTCGTTGAAGATTTAGCAATCCATCCTGTTTGAGAATTATAAGTTGTTTTATATGTTTGAGCAACATCATCATACATAGTTGCTATCAATTCGGTTCTTTCTGGTACACTACTAAGATATCTAGAAGAACCAGAAGATCCTTCTGTTAAATAAGCTTTTCTTGTTGTTTTTACTCGTCGACTAATTGATAATAATGCCATAAGGTTTCACACTCCTTATTTGAATTATTAGAATGTTGGAAGGGCTAATTTGCACCCTTCCAACGATTCTTTTATATTACTGAGAAGCTAATAATTCCATATTGTTAATGATATCCAATAACTCTTTATCTGGATTACTCTGTGTCGAATTGTTAATAGCATTCAACAAGTTCATCTTTAATGCTGATGATTGAGCTTTCCTATCTTTTGGAGCTACGTTATCATTTGTTGTGGATACTGTTGCCACTAATTGAGATAATAATGTAACGATTTGTTTCATGTTGTCAGAATTATCAACTAATTTTACAAGCAATTGAATAACCGTTTTAAGCATAACTAACAACACTTCTGAATTCGAAGTTTGTGATACACTCGTATTGTTATTCACAACAGCTGTTTCATAGATATTATCTCCACTCGTGCTCTTAGAAGTTGTATAGTTATAATACGGTGTAGCGGAATACGTATTGGTATTAGATGCAGAGTAATCCTTGAGACTGCTTCCAATTCCAGAACCTTTACCACTAAAACCACCACTAAATTTATTAATAAGTCTACCAACTCTAGAGCTTGACTGATATCCTCTACCAGCAATCGATTTGATCGCTTTACTTGTAGATTTAATCCCTTTCGATAATAATCCAGAACCTTTACCAGTCATAAATTGATTTAAACGTCTGGTTTGAGCATAACCATGACCATTAGCAGAACCACCGTTAATATGACCATCAACTTCTTCTGTTGCAGCATAGAATGGTCCTGGAGCGCCAGTAGGTCCACTCTGACCCATAGTCCTACCATCACCAACATACATCTCGACATGACCTTTTGGTCTACCATAAAGAATAATATCACCAAGTTGTAATTTACTTATAGTGGGGCCAATCTTTTTCTCACCGACATTATGATCTTCAATCAATGTGGTATTTGGGTTATCAAGCTGAGCGCCAGTATAACTACCAACATCAACACCAGTCACATGTTTATAGATTCCCTGTACTGTAGAAGAACAGTCAGAACCATAACCGTTTGATGTCGGAACCATTTTATCATTCTCAATTTTAAAGTTGCTACGTTGAGGTTGAGAATATTTAACCGTCTTTTCAGAGTTCTTCATAATATCAACAAGCTTTTGCTGTTGTTCCGATACCGAACCAGCGTCTTTATAACCACTGGAACTAGTTGTGCCATCTTTATCTTCTGTAATAGTTTCTCCATTTGTATCATCACCCACATTTAAACCATAGGCTTTTGCAAGATCATCTACAATAGAGAAGATATCAAGAATAGTTTTAGGATTCTTCCATGAAGATTCGGTGCTTACCGTAGTTCCTGTAGCACTACTAGATTCGTTAGATGTTATACCAATGGCATTACCATTGACATCGTAATATCCTTCTCCATATTTCTGACGTTTATCCTGTCCAATATAACCAAATGGATCTGTGCCATTAGCCTTAACAGGATGGCTATAATAATTATAAGTAGATCCTAATGTATTCTTAATAACAGTTTCATGTTGCTTGTATTGCGTATAATCTCTAATATTAGAAACTCCACTTGCTGATGCTATATCTAATACGCTATCATGCTCATCTATATACATCGGTAACGTACGTTTACCATCAACCAATACTTCTTTAGTCCATTTAACTGCATCCTGCGATACTCCACTAGCATTGTTAAATCTTTGCGCTCCTTTCGCAAACCATCCACTCTTAGCTTGCTTCTCAAGGTCATTTCCACTATATAATTCTGCTCTATTGGCAAGCATTGACACTTCAGCTTTTACGCCTTCAATACTACTACCTTGTTCATGAACTGCAATGTTAGCGATACCTCTATATGTAGATTCTGGCAATCCCGTAAACTTATGGAAGTTAACAGAGGCTTCACCACCAGTCACTGCTTTGCCAGTAAATTCTTTAAAAGCATCATTCGCATGTTTAAGTCTATTAGACAAGCCAGCTTTATCAGAGAAAGGTCTTTCAAACTTAGCACAGAAAGCCGTTGTTGCCATATCTATATCATTAGTTGTTTTAAACTGTTGGAAAGTGATGTTATACTTTGCAGGATAATCTCTTCCAACATATTTTCCACCAGAAGGCCAAATCCATTGTGCACCACTATCGATTTCTTGGAACATAAAATCTAATTGAATATCGACATCGCTATTCTCCCAAGAAACTCCTCTGGAGTTACAGTATTCTTTGAATCGTGTTTTTCTTCCTCCTGACCATTGAACCATACCGATTCCGCCACCTGAACCTTTTTCAACGGCATTTAATTTTATTTCCGGACTTCCAGATTCAACAGCAAGGTTACCAATAATACCAGCGGCAGCAGCTTCAGATAATCCTTTTGATCTACAATAGTTCCAAACCTTTTCACGATTATTCTTACCAGCAGTCGCTTGACCTCTATAGGCATTTAAGTATTTCATAATACCAGAACCAGCAAGTCTAGCATCTAACCGTTTATTCTTTGGAACTGGTGCAACTCCAAATGTTACAGAACTAAGAATCTCTTCTGTCGGATACATCATATTAGCTTTCTTAGATTCTGGATCATTTACATAAATATATCTTCCATCTGGACTCATACCAGTTGCTACAATATAATGCCCATTAGAACCAAATGGGGAATTCTTTTTACTCGTATTTCCAGGATTCTGACCAATCAAAACAACAGGTCGATCTCTCATAAGAAGATCAATAACAGCTTCTTTTGAGTTTGGATTTCCTGCGGATATAAATGCTGAACTTAATCCATTATCTGCAAATTGCTGAATGAAGTAATCAGCTGTTACACCATCATCTTTTGCTTTAAATGGAAGAGCTTTCTTAATTGCTTTACCGAAGGTTTCCTTCTTATAAGTCATCCCTCGTTTATTAGCAAGATTGATAGCCATAGTTGCAGCCGCAGGTGCACAACCTGCATCTGATACTGTTTCAATATCTGTATCTCCAGGAATACTAAATCTTTGTCTTGAGTAAGGAGAATCAATCTGTGATACAAAGTATTCTTTCTTTCTTAATTCTCTTTGCTCTTGAGGATCTTGATATTCTGTAATCGGTCGATCAATATATTCTTTTGGAATCGGCGCATCGCTTTCTTCAAGATCAGTACCTTTACCAAAGAAACTTTTAATACCATTAAATATAGATGCTCCAAGACCTACAGCACCTCTAATCGTTTTCTTAATATTACTTTCTCTCTTCTTAGCAACTGAACTAACTAAAGTACTTCCTCTGCTTAATAAAGTATTTCCAGCACTTGCGGTATATGCGGCTTGACCAAAGTTTTCATTTGTTGATCCACTGTAAGTATTGTCAACCCCAGCAAGTGTTTCACTGCTAAGAGAAATCATATTATTTAATAATACAATCGGAAGCATTAAAGCTTTCTCATACATTGTGAGGAAATGAGCTAATTTACCTCCAATGGTATCGGTGTTAATTTCACTCTTTACTTTCCAGTAATTTTCAAGATCTGTTTTCTCTACATTTGTTTTTGTATTTTCGTGCTCTGCATCAATAATCGGTAATGCTTCATTTAAAGAAAACATCATATTTATCATTGAAGATTCAGAATTATAAATCATTTGTTCAGTAGCTTCTTCTAATAATCCAGCAGGAGTTACAGTTTCTTCTCCTGTTTCATTATAAGTAGCATCATTATAAACATTTGAAGATTCAGAACCTGTATTTGATCCTGTAGTATCCGTATTTGTAGGATTATAGTTATATCCCCAAGCTGACGCCACATTGCTATTTACGTCATCCCGAGTAGCGTTCCCTCCAGTCATAGATGTCGTACTTGAAGAATCATAACTACCATCGGTTGTTTGATAATTGGTGGATATCGCTTCTGTAGCAACATCTGTTGGATTATAAACCTCCATTGTTTCTACAGAACTTGTATCGGAAGAAACATTTCCTTGTCCACTATTTTTAAAATCTCCACGTAAAGTTTTAATTGGGTGGAAAATAGCATTTTTTATTTTGGTGCCAATTTTATCTTTTGCTAAATATTCATCTACATTAAGATTTGTACCGTTCTTGATATTATAATCTTCAACTTCTTTTGCTAATTCAGATTGCTGTTCTCTGATATCAGCGACTGCATCTTTAAAGAATGGAATGTTTTCAGCTATATTTATTGCCCATTCAAACAACGTATCCAAAGGAAGTAATCCAAACAAGAACGTGTCATTCAGCATAGATATGGCGCCTGAGATTAACTTCTGTACAAACGTAGGTTCTTTGATATTCATGTACTCATCAGCTTTTCTCCAACCACTAATAAAACCAATAACAGCGAATGCTATTGTTGCGATACCAGCAGTTCCAACCAATGCGGTTACTTTTGCGGCTGCTTTACCAACTAATTTACCAGCAGTTTTTCCAAGATTTGCAGTAACTTTTGTTACAAGAGACTTAGAAAAATTCTGTAATGTTTTTTCTACTGATTCTTTTGATAAACCTTTAGCTGCTCGCTGAACTATCTTTACAACTTTACTATCTTTGAATATTTTAGGAACTGTATCCGTAATCTTTTTAATAAGTTTACCAATCAACCCTTTATTGGCTTTGGAAGTGGTTTTTGCAATTTTACTTTGGACTTTTCCTAAACCTTTTTTACCGATTTCTGACATTTTCTTTCCTAAAGTAGTATCAGCAATTTTAGAACCAAATTTCTGTATTTTTTGAACTGCTTTGGAATTCTTTACTTTATTAGCCGCTCTACTGGTAAGTGAAACATAATCTTCAGCTTTTGCGATATTCTTAGAACCAACCAGACCAGAAGGCATATGTTTCGCGCCAAAATTACCAGCAGCATTAATACTTTCGCCAACTCCAGCCATCCCAGCACCAAGCATTGATTTGGCTCCTCGGAACATCCTTTTCCGAATGAAACCACCTTTAAAAAGCCCACCAGTCACTTTTTTAGCATTCTTCTTGGCCATCTTAGAGCCAAATTTAATCAATCCGTTAGCAATACCACCAGTTCTGCCACTAATTACAGCACGACCCATAGCACCAGCAACTCTTTTGCTAGTCGACCATTCTCCTCTACCATAAGCAGTGCCAAGAACACCTTTACTATTTTCAAGCTGTTGATCATATGAGATTGATGAATCTAATCCCAATTCTGCTGCAATATCTGGATAATTTAATATATCTGCGCCAGTAACTACATATTCAGTTCCATCTGAATCTATATCCGTGCCAATAACGACATCATCACGATTAAGTAGTTCACTTATAGTCATTTCTCCATAACCATCGATTGTCACTACATTATCTTTAACTTGATTATAACTTTCCAACGCATTTTGCTGCATTGTTTCGTTTGTATAACCAAATGCTTTTGGAAGATTCTGTCGTATAGCTCCTGAATTATTACGTCTATTACTACTGATATATGAACTAGTTTTGGCGGTAGCCTGGGTTGTTCCAGAGTTATCTGATGATGTTGAACTGCTACTTGTAGTATTTGTAGTGATATTTGTTCCCGAAGTTTTCCAAGAACCAGAAACTTCATAATTCAAATCTTTTGGTTTATTTACTGCTATATTTTTAATATCAGTTTTTTGACCTTTATTACTACTATAATCAACTTTACGATCCTCTTTATTGTTTCCAAAGAGACCTTTTAAGAATCCACCAACACCTTTAATTGCACTCATAAGGATTTGTGGAAGATTTGAAATAATGATTTCTACAACTTTAGGTGCAACATTACCCATCATATACTCAAAACCTGTTAAAAGATTTGGAAGTATTTTATCATTTAATAAATATGGAAATCCTTTCCCTTCAAAGTGTCCAGTCCCAGAGAAGAAATCACCTAAATAAGTAACACCATTATTTAAATGATTACCGAAGAAATGACCAATTTTTTCCGGAAGTGTTTCCATTACCTCTCCCGTATGTTTCCATCCAGATAAAAATCCATCTTTTAAATCAGTGAATATAGGAAGAATCTTATCCTTGATAAATCCACCGATCTTAGGAGCAAATGCAATCAAACTGCCAAAGAATGCAGCTTTTCCAGCAGTTTTTAATATCTTAGCAAAGATGCCTTCTCCATCACTAGATCCTTCTTCTGCATTTTTTCCACCAAAGAAACTAAAGATTCTTCCAGGAAGAGATTTAATATTTTCAAATATCCCACCTTGTGTTTCATGAGCTTCTTTTAATCTCTTTTTTGTTTGGACGGTTTCTGTATTGGATTTATCTTCATGCCATCCTCCGTCTCTCCCTCGAATATATTTCATAGGAGATCCTTGAGACATATCCCATTTTACATTCGGATCATCTTTATCAGTTTCATTTGATTTAGCAGCACGTTTAATACCAAGCTTTGCTTTTAATTTATCTTTGATCCCGTGAATACGACCTGACATTCTAGCAAGGATAGACGGTTTTGCTCCAGCAGCAAATTCGGATTCATCTAACGCCTCATAACTAGCATCCATAAACCCTTCAGGATCTACATTTGCAAATTTATTGAAAATACTTGTAGATTCTGCTTTTGTCGGTTCTTTGTCTTCAGCAGCTTTTGTCTTAGTATCCTTTTGAGCTTTATCTTTTTTAGCTTTATCAGAATTTGGAAATGCTATTACATAAAGACTATCATCGATATTCTTAAGAGTTCCCATAATATCTTTATGCTTTTCATCTAACTTTAATTCAACATTCCATGCTTTTGGTGAATTGATATCAGCCATAGCTTCTTTGGCTTTTTCATATCCTTCACCAGTACTAACACGACCTTTTACTTCACTTTCTAAATCACGTTGAAATCCGAGATTGGAAATATCTACTCCAGTTCTCTTTTGGATTTGTTGACGTAGAACATTGGCTTTGGAGGCAGCTTCAAAAGATTTATTTCTTCGTTCAGCGGAGTCTTTGATGAGTTTAATAGCTTGATCTTTATAATCAGCCATCCTTGGATTGCCTTCTATAATATTAACGGCACCTTTCCATTCACCCCTCATCACCTCTTTCATAATCTCTTTACGATCATGATCAGAGATATCACCCCTATTCTGATGGGATAATAAATATTTATCAAGATTTAAACTCTTAGCGGCTTCTTCTGCGATTTTTAAAACAGAACCTTTTTTCCCAAGTCTAGGGTCTAATCTTTTTGCCGCCGCTTGCATCTCTAATAATTGTTCTTCATCAAGAGAATCAAGCAACATATCCGATCTATTCGCATCTGATCCTGTAAGCTTAGGACCTCGGAATTTACGAGAAGCGTCTATATTAGCTCTCTCTAAGATTCTGCCGGATGCAACTCCACCAGCTTTTCCAGATTTACTTAATTGGCCTCTTCTTAAACTCCTACCCATAGCACCAACAGCTTTAAATGGTGCACTCACAACCCCTTTAACCATATTGAGAGGTACACTTATTAACTTACCAATTCCTTTTTGTAAAGGTTGCACTATTTTCTTAATAGTATCTCCAATTGGTTTCATGATATGGGTATCAAAAGACGTCTTAATCTTATCGCCAATCCAATTACCCATATTTTTGAATTGTTGTTTAAATGGTTTTGCAGCTTCTTGTAATGGAGAGAATATTTTATCTTTGAACCATTTGATTGAATCGTCGAAGAATTTCTTCATTCCATTCAATGGGACTTCAAGTATATTCTTTACGATACCAAATATACCACCAGCTCGTTTACCGTCAAAGCCTTCATAACCAAATAAAATATCTTTAAATTTATCAGTATCTGAAGCAAATCCTAAAGCAGATCCCAAGAACACATTCGTTGCAACTCCAAATGGACCACCTAAGAAACCAGCAATAGCACCAAGACCCATTTTTGGAAGTTTCTTTTTAAGTTGTTCTGGAAGTCCTTTTAGTTTACCATCTTCACCAAATAAAGCCTCTTTAATATTGTCATTGTTTTTAGCAAATCCAATTGCAGAACCTAAGATAACACCAGCAATCGGTCCACCTGGAACAAATGGTAAAATAGAAGTGATAGCTCCAACCGTAGCACCTTTACCCATATCTGGAGCATATTTATTAAAGTTATTGCTAAGATCTTTGCTTAATAATCCGCCTTGGTATTGACCATCTTTTTGCTCACCAAACAATAAGTTTCTTACTCGATCAGAATCTTTAATAAGAGAAATAGCAGCTCCAGCGGCAGCTCCTAATAATGGCCCTCCAATAGCACCAGTGATAAGTGATGCACCAGCCCCGATAACACCACCTGTAGTCATACCAGGAGCATATTCTTTAATATTCTCCATGACATCACTAATGGCTTCTTTTACATTATCAGAAGTATCTTGACCGATCTTATCTTTTACTTTACCAAAGAGAGCTTCTCTCATAGAGGATGTCTGTTCGATGAACTTATTCATCTCATCTTTCATTTTCCAGAAGAGAGATTCTTCACCTTCTACATAATCATCTTTCGATGATTTAGGTCCATTAAAGGCGGAGCGACGAACTTCTTCGACGATTGCTTCTTTATGAGCCGCATCTATAATCGATTGATCAACATTATTTGATTGAGAAGCTTTTTCTTTATTTATACGCCTCTTAGCACTTTCTGGTAACCAAATTCCTCCATCATTAAAGTTAAGAATACTCTTCATAAATTTCTTCTTAGCTTTATTTTCATTCTTTTCTCTTTTAGCAATGTTAAAAGGATTTAAATCTGGAGGAATAATCATTTCGCCTTCACTAACAGCAATGATTCCAGTTTTGGTTACTCGATCAAGACCTTTAGCAGCATTACCAATAGAAGATTCTTTAACATCAGCCATTCCTTGAATGGTTTTATTATATCCTCTTCTATCTTTTTGTAATTGATTATAAATCTCGAAAATAAGATCATCGTTTTCTGGTTCTGAACGAAGACCTTTTTCCATATCCATTCGAGCTTTCTTAGAAGACTTACGATATTGGTCTTTTGCTCTACCTTGTTTATTTTTCTTACCTCGAATTCCAAAGTAATCAAAAACTCCAGTAAAAGCATTTTTTATATAACTACCAACACCCTTAAATTCTTTCTTTACTTCTTGAACGAATCCTCCAAGAATACCTTTATTTTGATCTTTATCACCAAAGAAAAAAGATCTTGTTTTATCGATCATAGTATCCAAATCGATACCGAACATTCCAAAGAATTTATTAGCAGCATTTTTTACATTCTCTTTTGAGAATTTTCCTCTAATTGGATTGAAGATATTTTCTTTCATCCAATCATTAAAAGATTTAAAAGATTCTTCCATTTTATCAAAAACTGTTTTGATAAAACCTTTTTCTTCACCTTTTGCATCTTTTTTATTTTTCTTCTTTTCATCACCAAAGATAAAGGAATATATATGACCATTGACTTTATCGATGATTCCACTAAGCATACCCATCGGTTTGCCCAATTTCTTACCAGCTTTTGTTTTATAAAAACTATCACTGTAATCAAGCATTTCTCCGGTCATACTTCCGACATCACTATAGTCAATTAAATTATATTTAAATACATCTTGTGCAATCTTATTAGCAGTCTCTTCATCAATAGTTAATCCAGATGATTTCTTCGAGCTAGAAGTTGCAGATCCTTTAGTATTTTTATTCGTTCCTCTACTTCGTCGACCAGTTTTTGAAGACTTCTTTGATGTAACTTGCTGAGCAACAGCTTTCAAGTCATCTTCATCATACATCCCATTGAATAATGATAGCACTGGATTCATAGAGTCTTCTTCAATAGATTTCAATCGTCTATTATAAGAATCTCGACCCATCTGGTTATTGCCAGCAAATTGTAACCTCATACTCTTTGGGAGTTTTTCCCACATCTGAGTTAAGATCTTGAGATTTTCATCAGAAAATTCACCGGACATTCCATAAGCTTTTGTACCACGTTTTTTATCAAATAACTTAGCATTCTTAAAATAATAATTAAAGAACTTCTGCATATCTTTATCGAAATCAGATTCTCTTTTCTTATCACCTTTAAAGCTTACAGATTTCTTCATATCTTCAAAAGCTCGTCTCATATCACTATTTGCGTAATATGATTCATTTTGAAATACTCTACCAAGCTCTTCTCTTAATTCTGAGATTTTAACATATTTACCCGTATCATAATTAAACCGTCTTTCCTCTTTTCCAGATAGAGCTGTATAAATTTTAGAAAGATATGTAGGAATCACATCAATAATTGCTTTTCTAGTAACTCCATCAAATGGGACAGCACCTTTCTCATAACCACTGGTGTTGATGCTTCTCTTTAGACCACCCTTGAATCCTAGCATATTAGCAATTCCTCTTAATAAACCATTGCTACTATCATCTAATCCCGTAATCTTCATAATGGCAGAACCAAATGCACCCTCAATGGATTTATTTAATTCTGACATTGACTCTTTTAATACTTTAGGAAGAACCGTTTTGATTAAACCATCAGTAAGCCCTCTTAATGGAGCTTCTGCTATCATACTCTTTAAAGAACCTTGACTTAATAAGTCTTTAAACATATCAAGCATTCCACCAGAAGTCTCTGACATATTCTGTTTAATCAATTCGCCATAAGCCTGCAAGTTTAATGCGCCATCTGTGAATAGATCACTAAACTCCTTCTTGTTATTTCCATAACTAGTTTTCTTTTTCGCATAGCGATTCTTCTCTAACTCTACGAGTTCTTTTAATAACTCATTTGTTTCTTGATGCATCTTACTAGAGTTCTCATAATAATCTCTAGAGTTTTTATAATGCGTCGTTGTATTCTCTTTCATATAATCGATAATCATACCGATATTTGTATTAACAGCTCCCATAGAGGAATGTAATCTACCAAAGATAGCAGCATTTTGATCTAAGATTGTCTTTGTGGATTGTCTTTGTGCTTCAACTTGATACTGAGCAGTTCTAGCCATAAGATTACCAATAGCATTCGTACTCTTCTCAGCAACAGTGTCTAAGTCATTAAAATCTAATCCACTCTCTGCACTAGGGGATGAAGAGATATTGATATCAGAACCATCATTAACAAAGATATCATCATTATCCAAACCAAAATCAAGATCACCAAACATTTCTCGACCGGCTTCATCTTCATATTCCTTCATACGTTCTTTATTATAAAAATTACCTGATTTTAAATCACTCTTTAAATTATCAAGATATGTTTTAGCCAAACCACCAACTTCACTATCGATTGTTTTCGAATAGACTCCAGAGGCGGTTCCTTTAATATCTTTGATAGCTTTATATGTCTCCTTAAATATTCCTTCATTTGTTTCATAGAAGGATGTAATAACAGGATTCATACCTTTCATGACATCAATTGCAGAATACTTAACAGACTTTGTTAAGTTTCTAGTGTATTGAATCATATTCGCCATAAGATCTATGAACTCCTTTCTCGAATATTAATCTTATGTTTTCCTCTCTTAAAGCTTCTGGTTAGATAAGTATGTAAGTTTTTCTAGTTAGGTTTTATTTTTTGTAATTATAGTATTTCTTACTTATATATTATTACTGTGACATAAATGGAAGATATATCCAATTACAAATGTCGAGACTAATAAATAAATAAAAAACAAAGGAGGATGAAACATGACACAAAGTAAACTAGGTGATTTAATACCGAAAAATTTTACCGGTTATAAGTTTATGAGAGGTCAAGTATGGTGGATTGAGAAAGACGAAAATGAAGAGCAACAAAAAATGAAAAACTCAAATGACCACTTGATTAGCAAGAGCAGACCGTGGGTAATTATTAACCATACTACATATGGAAATAAGGATATTATATCCGCAGTCCCACTCAGCAGAAATGCGGAACCAAATTTTCATCACCGCGTTCCATTAATGTTTAATGGTAGTGCATCTGTCGCTAAATGTGAAGAAGTTCAAACATTCAACAGATCTGATTTCACAACGTATATAGGAACATTAAATGATATTGTAATGGAAGCAATTTCTAGCAAAATAGCAAATCGTTATGGAATCAGTATGAGGCTACCATCTTTAAAGAATCTCGAAGATATCATTGATCGTATCATTGAAAAGAAAAATCTTCTCAATAAAGGTAATGGTGTTAATGATAAGATCGTTCTTGATATTGTAGATAAACTTGAAGATTTGTATGATATTGAAAAAGAAAATTCTCAGCATATTAATGATTTGCTTGACCAAGAAATTATTGATGATGAATATCAAGAAGAAGAAATTCTTATGAATGAAGATGATGAGGAAGAAGAAACAGAAATTATTCCAGCCAGTAAAAAGAAAAAAAGCGGTAAAAGGAAATATCATACATGGGATCCACCTATGATGAAAGAATTTTTACATTATCTTCAAACTAACGGAACGGCAGCAACAGCAGAACGTTATGGTATTACCAAAAGTACAGTAAATAACAATAAAACTAGATTTTTAAATAAGATTTAATATTTATATTTTTAGAGTCTTGGAGAGGTAATATTTCACTTCATCCTAACGATTCATGTGCGAAAAATATTTCAAGTGTTTTTAAAGATTCAATATAAATTAATATTTCAACAAAACTAAAAGATTCACACCTTCTTATCATTTCATAGTAAAGTAAAGATTCATCCAAAGGTAGAGTATATCTAAATAAAATAAAGATTCGTGGAAAAATAATATTTCTAAAGGTGGTAAAGATTCATTTTATTTTAACTTTTCATAAGGTTCTAAAGATTCACTTTGTTTTAATATTTCAATAGAAACCAAAGATTCGCACCTTCTTATTATTTCATAGTAAAGTAAATAAAAAGACTGTATAGATCATAATTGATCTATACAGTCATCTGTTTTATTTTTTGTTATTTTACCCAAGATGGGCAACTTCCATGAGCTTTAATGGATTTGTGTGCCGGAACTTTCTTCGGTGTTGATTCATAGATACCTTTTCCATTAGCATCTGTTCCAACCAGTTTCGGATATTTCTTTTCGCATTCGGCATTTACTTTAATGCTGAGTTCGTAGCTTGATTTCTCTCTTCCGCCAAGAGGAAGTTTTCTTCCGCAATCCAAATAGGTATTAATAAACTCTTTGCTAATTCCTACCATTGTAATTGCGTCTGCTTTGGTTGCTTCATATTTATCAACCAACTGTGCAGCCTCTTCTTTGCCGATTTTTGTGGTGCTTGCAACTACATTACCAAGCATCTTTCTATAATCAGAAGATGGACAATAGTCTTCTTTCTTACCATCTTTATCATAGACTCCCACCGCATACTCTCTGTCATTCAACATCATCTGCATAACTCTCACTTCATCTTTCTGAGATGAAGAAACTTGAGTCAAACCATCTTTGATCTCTTTCAAAAGCTCTGTCATTTTAGACATAAATTCATTCCTCCTAGATTTTTCTTTTACTTTTTATATAGTTAATATGATACGTTTATACTACTTAGTTAAGTATTGTGTACAAACGTACAATACTAAATATACCTTATATGGTAGTTTATCAATTAAAAAATTATCGTTCCATATAATAAATTAATGGAATTGGTTTTGGTCTTTTTCCTTTTTTCTTAATAAATTCATCAATTTCTTCTTTTGACATCTCTGTCAATTTCTTAATAAAGTTTTCTTTTTTAATATCATCCATCTTATAATACCTCTCTACATAGTTCTTTATTATCAATGAGTTATCGGTGTAATTATTTATAATTATCCCATACAAGGTTTATTTAAGCTTATAGTCAGAACAAATAAATAATTTAGAAGGAGGATATATCGTATGTTTTTCTTAGATGAACTCATGAAAAATAAAATAACAAAGAAGAAGTTTTTACTTCCTTTGGATGATAAAAATAAACGAAAGGGAAGTCTTGTTCACTTATTAACACCAAATTTTAATTCTTCTCTTAATATGATCCATAATCAAAAGATCATGCCAAAATATTTCTTTTCTTATTATATGGAAAAGTTTCCAATGTATTATATTAATTCGAAGATGAATGTAAATAGTAAAGAAGAAGTTCCAGAAATGGTAGAAGAGGTTGTAGTTCCTGTTCGTGCGGAGAGTAACAATGGATATTTCACATTTCATGGTTTAGATCGTGATGTAGAAGCTTTAATGGATATTCTGAGACCGGATATGATTAAATATTTTCAAAAGATTTATCGTATTAAGATAAAAAAAGTGGATGTATATATTACACATGGGGATCTTACGCAAAGTTGTACATCAGATAAAATTATCATGGCTAGTAAAACAACCTTTGATAAAAGATCTTATCTTGATTACGAAAAATATATCCTTATGTATATGCATTTACTATCTGCTCAGATTGCTAACCCAAAAATTAATGAGAATCTTATGATGGCTTCTGCTTTAGTGATGAGTGGAATCTATCGTGAAGATAAACCAGAATATGGATTTGGGTTTTCTCTCACTTCATTATGTAATTTAATTAATCAATATATCAAGATAAAAGGACAGCAGGATTTTATTGATAAAGTATTAATTAAAAATAATACGATAAAAATGACAATAGAAATCTTTAAAGATATATTTGAGAATAAAAATGAGTTATCAGTAATGCTAAATAAAAAGAACCGATCGATTTTATCAATAAAAGAATCAATGGTATTAGATGAATCTTCCGATTGTTCATATGAACTAAATTGTTTAAAAGAGGGATATCTTCCGATTAATGAAAACCTTACCGCAGTTTTCCATGAAGCGAATTCTTCTTATGATCAGATACTGAGAAGAAATCTATTTAAAGACCGAATCAAAACTAATAAGGATTTATTAGCGATCTATAAAGATCATATGACGAAAATGCCAAACATCAAGTATGCTTATCTTCGATTAGATAAGTATAAAGGAAAGAATCTATATAATGATCTTTATTATTATAATGAAGTATTCTTCCGTAACAATGGTTTTTCTCATTTAAGAAAATATCAAGTCTATCTGGATTTGATGGAACGAATGATTGTAGATAAAAGATTTAATCAAGAATATTCTAAAAAAACAGTATTAGTTCCAGTTGCTGATTGGATGGAATTTACCAAGCCAAATAATGGCGCACTGTGGTTAATTGCGAATGGTGTTAATCCAATCTCTTGTTTTTATCGTTCTTTGCTTCTTAGCCCCAATTACTTAAAGGATACTTACAAAGATATCAATTTTGTTTTTATGGGACAGAAGAGTTATTTCGTTGTAGATTTTTCTCAAGAGAATGATATTAATAAAATAAAGACGTTATTTTTAAAGCATATCAAATTATTATGTAGAAATTATGAACCAACGGATAGCGAAGATGAAACAGATGAAGAAGGTAGAGAATCTTCCCCAAAAGCGATTGCTACTGATATCATTGAGAAGATTGAGAAAACTCAAAGACTTAATATCACAAACATCACGCCATCTAATGCAGTAATTAAGCAACCTCAAGTAGCTGCTAACGTAACAAAAGCTGCTATTACCGCAGTTGTTGCAAAAAATGCAACTACTAAACCAAAGGAAGAACTTAAGTCATCCAAACCAGAAAAAAAAGAAATAAAGCCAAAAGTTTCAGAAAAGAAACCTCCGAAGGTTAAAGATGAAATTAATAAGGATGAATTAAAACAAGAATTGATAGATAGGGTTACTGTAGCTTCTTCTACTGCTAAAGATACAGAAGATGCAATTGATATATTGGATGATGATGAAAGAGTAAAAGAAATTCTTGCTACATTAGCTATGGATGCAGATGATGGTCCTAAAATGAGTGCAGCTAGAACTTCTCGTCTATTAAAATTAGAGGATGATTTCTTAGATAAAGAATTTAAGAATAAAAGTATTCGAGATATTCTCCAATTTGATGAAACGGAAGAAGCAATTGAAATAGAACCTATTTCATTAGATATCGACTCTGTTAATCAAGAATGGCAAGAATTAAGATATGCAAATGTTAATCAGAAATATAATCTAGATAAAGATATCTTAGCAATGTTTAATTTCTTCCATGATAAGAAATACCCATTAGTTGTAAAAGATATTAAAGTAGAAGATACTTCTACTAGTGATGATGCTGTTGAAACTTATTCCGTAGTGTATGAAAATGAACAAGGAAAACGATTCACGGTAGTAATTGATATTCCGAAATTCATAGACGGTAAGTATATGAAATTAAGAGGTAATACAAAAAATATATCATCTCAATTATTCCCGATGCCAATTATGAAGACAGAAGAAGATACCGTTCAAATTGCTAGTTGTTATAACAAAATCTTTGTTAGAAGATTTGGAACGACGACAGGAAAGACCAATGTAGGTGCAGATAGATTAGTCAAAACTTTAAATAAGAACAAATTTAACAATCTCCGTATATTGGAAGGGGACAACTCAAGAGTTTGCTCTAAATACGAAGTTCCAGTAGATTATATTGATATTGGTTCTATCTATTCTGAATTAGAAACTGATAGCGTTTTATTTCAATTTAATCAAGATAAGTTAAGAAAAGAATACGGAGATATAATTGATTTAAAACAAGGATTCCCAATTGGTTATCATAAAATAAGAAAAGAAATCATTTATTATCGACCAGAAAAAGATGCTTTTCAATTTTTATCTAGTATGATTACAAACTTTTTATCATATGATATACCGGATTTTGCAAAAGCGTATAATAAAACATCCGTATCTGTTAAATACACTTTCTCACAAGCAAGTATATTAGGTGTTCGTATACCGCTTGTTGTTATTTGTGCTTATTCAGAAGGTCTTGAAAAAGTTATGAAAAAAGCTAATATCAGATATGAGATTAGTGAAAAAAGACCTCAATATAATAAAGATGGTCAAGATATTATTCGATGGAAAGATGGTTATTTATTATATGATTTGAATTATGCTTCATCATTACTGATGAATGGATTAAAGGTTTGCAATACAGAGGATTTCTCGATAGCTGAAATGAATCGTAAAACTACATATATCAATTTCTTAGATTCGTTTGGTGGTAGAATTAAAGCCGATGGTTTAGATAACTTCTATGAATTATTCATCGATAAACCTATTACATTTAATTCATTAAAGTATTATAAATTACCAACAGACTATATTGAATTATTAGTATATGCAAATCAGTTATTAACAGATAACCATTTTATCAATCATACATCCATTGATGCTTCTCGACGTATCCGTAGACAGGAATTAATTGCTGATCTATTATATCGTGAAGTGCTATCAAAAGCGTATGGGGATTATGTAAACCAAATTAAACATCGTGGTCAAGGATCATTCTCTGTTAAGAGAAATGGTTTGATCAATGCCGTTTTATTAAATAATACAACTGAAGATCTATCTATTATCAATCCGGTAAATGAGTATGAATCATATAACCGTGTTTCTCCGGAAGGACCTGGTGGTTTAAATGCTTCCAGAGCATACACTTTAGAGAAACGTGGATATGATGAATCAATGCAAAACGTATTGTCAATGTCTACCGGATTTTCCGAGAAGGTTGGTATTCCCAGACAGGCAACCATTGATGCAAATATAAATGGTTATCGTGGATATATCACTAATAATTCAGAGGATGATAAGGATGAAATCAATGTAACCAAAACATTAGCTATGACGGAAGCTTTAACTCCATATGGTATTACTAGAGATGATCCATTCCGTTCTGCTATGAACTTTGTACAGACATCGAAACATGGTATGAGATGTAGACAAGCGGATCCTTTATTAATTACTACTGGTGCTGATGAAGCTCTTCCATATTTGATCTCCAATACATTTGCTTATAAATCCCAAGGAAATGGTCAAGTCATTGAGAAAGATGATAATCATTTGTTAATTCGGTATGACAATAAGAATGGTGAACCTACGTATGATTATATCGATTTAACCGAGCAAGTAGAAAAAAATTCAAGTAGTGGATTCTTTGTTATCTTGAAATTAGATAGTGATCTTAAAGTAGGAAATAAAATTAAAGAAGGTCAAGTAATAGCATATGACAAAACATCATTTTCTAATTCAGTAGGAATGAATGACAATATTGCTTATAATGTCGGCACCCTTAATAAATTTGCTATTTTAAATACAGATGAAGGATATGAAGATAGTGCTATTATTTCTCAAGATTTATCTGCAAAAATGACAACTGATATCGTCATTAAGAAAACAGTTAATCTTCCAAAAGATACTAATATCTTCAATATGGTTAAGAAAGGTCAATCCATTCGAGAAGGCGATCCTTTATTAATTATTCAAAGACCGTATGATGAAGATGATATGAATACTCTTCTTAAGAACCTCGTAGCAGATGAAGATGAGATCACCGAACTTGGAAGACAGCATATATCTTCAAGTGTCACTGGTATTGTACAGGATATTATTATTTCCAGGACCGTAGAAAAAAGCGAACTCTCTAGTTCCTTGAAAAAGGCAGTTACAACATATGAAAAATCTATTAATGAAAAGAAAAAAATAATGGAGCAATACAATATCGATAAAAAGAACGATCTACCTTCTACGGATGTATTACCTTCTACTGGTAAACTCAAAAACAGTGAAGATGGAGTCTTAATAGAGTTCTTTTTAAAATATGAAGATAAGATGGCTGTTGGAGATAAGTTGATCTATTGGTCTGCATTGAAAGGTGTAGTAAAAGATATTTTCCCAGAAGGAAAAGAGCCTAGAAGTGAATTTAGACCAGATGAAAAAATACATTCCTTACTTTCTATTGGTTCTGTAAATGGTCGTATGACATGTTCTATTATCATAACTTCCGTTATTAATAAAGGATTAATAGAATTAAGTAGAAAAGTAAAAGATATATTAGGAATTAAATATGATATAAATTTATAAAAAATAAACCACTATAGAGATTTTCCTCTATAGTGGTATTCTTTGAAGTTTTTTGAAATTATACTCATATATGAATCTTTATTTCATCATGAAATTATAATGAATCTTGATTCTTTATGACTTTGTGAAATACTAGAATAGGATGAATCTTTTAAGTCTTGTGAAATAATCAAATACTCTTGAATCTTTACATGTCTATGAAATAGTAGTCAGCAATGAATCTCATTACTCTATTATGATATAATTTAAATCATTGATTCTTTTTTGTAATATGAAATATTATCAGGACATGAATCTTTACTCAACTTTGAAATTATATTATTTTGCGAATCTTTAAATCAATTTGAATTATTAGTAATGCATGAATCTTTTAAGTCTTTTGAAATGTTAGTGTCATATGAATCTTTTTCACACCGTGAAATATTAGATCTTTATGAATCTTTATGCGACTTTGAAATTTTAACAAATCATGAATCTCTACTTCCCTATGAAATATTAATGGATGTCGAATCTTTACTTTTCTATGAAATTATAGGTTGCAATGAATCTTTACTCAACTTTGAAATATTTTATAACACTGAATCTTTACTTTACTATGAAATAATAACAAGTATTGAATCTTTATTTACTTATGAAATATTTTGTATTGATGAATCTTTATATAATTTTGAAATGCTAATCATGTGTGAATCACAGAGTAGCACATTATTAGTACTACTCTGTATGTAAGTTTTTTATTTTTGATCTCTTGGATCTTCTTTGATTTTCCATCCGGTCATCAGCAGAGCATCTTCATACCCATCAACCGATCTTTGTCCAGATAAAGTAATTGTAAGATCAACAGAAGTAATTTCTGATCGATCTCGTCCCTTTTTATCATAAGATATAAACCACCCAAAACCAACAAAGTCATTTGTCTGAATAAACATTTTATTTGGTCTGAGTGTGAGAATTGTTCTCATATTTCCCATAACCTCTACATTTGGTACATTCATCGCAGTATAAGAAATTACATTACGAATCATAGCTTCAAGTAGAGTATCTTCTTCATATTCTTTATTAATTTTATAATTAGCATCAGGTGTTGCATAGAGCACCACTTCAATCACTGGATGTGCTTCTAGCAATTTATCTAATGCATCTTCTACTGTTGTGCAAGAAAAAGTATAAGTCTTATTTACATACTTCTTCGGTCCATTGTTTCTCCTGTTATCGTTTCTCTCATAACTTCTTTTAATCATACTAATTATTCTCCTTAATTATCTTCTATTATCTCATCCACTAAATCTAAAATATTTAATGGAGTAGATTCTTGTTTAGTAGAATCATCTTCAGATTCTTCTTCATTCTTATAATATATAAATGAATTTTGTTTTAGTTTATCAGAATTCTGATCCTGAATAGCTCGAAAGATTTGAGCAAGAGTATCTGGTAATCGGAATAACTGATAATACAGTTTGGAAAAATCGATTTGATAAATATAAGGAACTACTCTTCCTTCTATGGAATCGGAACATGTGGTTCCAATGGATTCTAATTGAAGTCCATTTAGGAAAACATCATGCTCTTCATCAGAAGGACAGTAGTAAAATATCACGTTAAACTTTTTATGTTCTAATTCTTTTTTGATAAATAGATCTAGAATTCTTCGATATCTCTTTGGCATATCGAAATCTAGATCATTTTTTAAGGTCGTCGTCTGTATAATTTCCAGCCTGTCTTTTCCAACCGTACTCGATTTTAGTTTCGACATAACGGTTTGGAACTGTGGATCAATACTTTCTGATGGAAATAATTCATGGTCATCATCACCATAATAGATTTCACTTGCAATATCAAGATCATAGGTTTCATTTAATAATTGGAAATGTGGATGTTGTGCTGGTAAATCTCGCAAATGTTTCATGATGATCCCAACGATAAGATCATTTTTATTTGCATAATGTTTCATATACTGCTCTAAGAAAGCAATATAATCTCCAACCGAACCACTGATCAAAAAGTATATCTTCACAGGATCTGAATCATTCTCTGATTCAAATAAAAATAAATCATATAGATAGCGTATTTCTTTTGTCGCATTACGACATTCATTGTTGATTTTTTGAAAGAAATCCAAACTGTCTAGGAATTGAGTCGTTGTGTTAGACTCAATTAATATTTTCATGCAAGATAATTCTCTTTCTATCAGAGATCTCATCTCACGATTCGTTTCTAATGTAATCAATTGGTTAAATTGATTATAGTATACAATCTGAGAGTCTAACTCAGTAGCTATACTCCCGATACTTATCTTCTTGTTACGTATATCATTATTTTCTAATTCTCTATCTGTTTCTGTTTTAATATAATCTGTAATAAAAGAAGATTTTGATTCTTTCTTTTGAAATAACTTCTTTAGTTTTTGAAGCATATAATTGATACCTCCAAATGAATATATCACGATAAATTTATTATGAAGTTAAGGTATTAATAAAAAATAAATCATCCAGATTTATCCAGATGATCTTTATATTTTAAATACGATATGTTATATACTATGTAATTTCTTACCAAAATACTCCCCCCCCCCTTTAAAACCCCCCCCCTCGAAACCCACCCGACTGGTTCTCCAAGTGGTATTCCTTTGACGTAGTTAATCTCGCGAGCGTAAGTCGAGCGGCCGTTGATCTTGTCTTTTGGTTTTTGGTTTTGTTTGTTTTTGATGTTCCCCTCAATGGATCCATTAATGAGCCCTTTGGGTTTTTATATATAAGAAAATTTTTTCTTATAATTTTGTTAGTAGTTTAAATAAAAATTAATTTTTTACAAGTAATATTCTTTGATAATATTGTAATTCAATAAATTCTATTTTAGTTAATCTTTCTATTTAATAATTCTATGGAAATGAAGTTCAAAACCAAAACATAAAATCTCTTTCGCTTCGCTCTGTTTCATTCTTTTTGAATGAAACCTTTGATTTAATAATTGTGATTAAGCTAGTGCATCTTGTAGATTTCTTTACTACGTAAAGAAATCGGAAAACCTACCCTTTCATGAAAACCATTAATAGAAAAGAAACAAAAAATAAATACATAGGACTATATGAAATCCTATGTATTTATTCTTATTATAATTATTCAATATTATCATATTGAATAAAATATTCATGAATCAGTTTCTTATTGACTAGATGATATTTTCTAATGATTAAATAATGATCTTTATTCATCATAGAAATATGATATTGATATAAAGTAGATGATATGGGAATATCAATACTTATAAAAGCATAATCTTTTGCATTGATAAAATTATGATTAATACAAGCTAAGATATCATCATATGTCATCCATGGTATCATAATAGTTTCTATTACTTCTTCATTATGATTCCATATATTAAGAAATACCAATTCATCATCAGAAGCATCCATATCATCTGCTTTAGTTTCAAATGATATAAAGTATTGATCTAAATCATTCATATACTATTCCTCTTTTAATAAGCGTTCTAAATAATTATCATCAAATAAAAGTTTTGACATAAATACATTACGTATTAATTGATCAAGATTCTCAATATTCATAAAGATCTCCATTTGTTCTTGTAACATATCTAAATGACTACGATCAAACTTATGATCAAATAATTCATCAATATATTTGATAAAATATTGTGCAATTTGACTATGAATATAATCATTGAGATTACTAAATTTTCTATTAGAAAATTGACCAAGATAAGTTGTAAAAGAAACTGGTTTTTCAGTATGAATATACATTCGATATTCTTTGATAATAGTTTCAGCTAAACGATCAATGAAATGCCCAGCATATATATAACATGGCTTTTCGATTGTATTTGTATGATCTCCATCTTTAAATGTGATACGGATAGCAGCATCATAATATAATTTATTCAGAGTTTTCCTTAATGTATCACCTACTTCAATCACACGATCATTTTTTACTTTTGGAGTGACAATACCAATTTCAATATTCATAATATTATTTACAATATCTTCAGAAAAATGTTTTCTTGATTGATAAGATTTATATTTCTTTAAGAATTGATCTTTGTTTGTGATATAAAACAACATGCTTAAATCTTTATAATGAAAAGATCGGTATTCTTCTTTCGATATTCGAAAACTACATTTATCTTCACAATATTGAATATAATAACCCTTTAATCCTGAATCATAATATATATGAAATGGATTCCCATATTTTATTGCATCTTCTGGTTTTTTATATCCGTATATATCCATAATATATTCTCCTTTATTTTTTATATTTTTATTGTATTTACTTAAAATAAGATTTCCTACAAGGATCTAATACAACCCTTGTAGGATACCCTATTTTTCCATATAGCGTTTTATTTAAGTTGTCCCATCCTTCTTTCTTCTCTCTAGGAAAACTCTTTTTGAAACTCTCTAGTTGTTTATTTTGGTAATTCGTTTAAATACTTAATGAATTTCTTTCCTAGTTCATTTTTGTATATAAATGTTTCTTTATGTTCATAATTACCAATATATTCATTAGTGTTAACAAATCCATTCTTAGCATAAAATGAATCTAATTGAGATAAAATACTTTTATATTCTTCTCTTGATGGTTCTATTGGGTATTCTTTCATAGAAGCTCCTGATGCAACCATAATCAAATATTCATTATGATCTTCACAAAATGACTTAAGCCTTTTAGAAGCTATTCCTTTATTCCGTTCAGCTCTAGGTACAAAGATAGAGTAAATATCAATTAACTTTTTGATATCTAATTTTGAGTCTATTGCATACCCATATAGATCTCTTTGTGCCATAGTTTGAAGATTTGAATCTTCACTATCAGTTATAGTGTCAATATCAAACTCATCGTATTTCATCTCAAAATCTTTTTCGCTTATTAAATTTGTATTCATATCATTCTCCTTTTTATATATTTTTAGAATAAAAGTGATTCCTACAATGATCTATGATGACCATTGTAGGATAGTGCATTTTTGAAATAAAGAGTTATTCTTCTTCCTCCTTCTCTTGAGTCTTTAACTCTTCTAAAAACTCTCTACTCATTTCTTCTATCTCTTCATTCGATGGTTTCTGGAGTTCTATCGGTTTCCCAACATACTCCGATTCACCAGTAAGAAATGAGTTAATTTTTTCTTCCATCATTCTTGATGCTGATACCTGAGTATTAAATACTTCATCAACAATGGATTCATATTTTTTGCAGATATATCTTTTTAATCGAATATTTAAAGATTCGAAAATAATTTTAAATTCCGTATCTTCCGGTATATCTAAAAACTCATAAATATTCTCAATAATAGTATCAATAAAAATACTTATGATCTTGTATAAGCTAATATAATACCCTCTTTCTAAACGTTCATTGGGAGTTATGATTTCTTGAAAAGATTTTTGAATTACTTTTGTCAAAAAAGACAACGCGTTGAAATCGAATAGCGTATTTTTCTCTTCTTCTTCGTAAGATTCGAAGATCTTGCTTATAGATACTCTACCAATATCTCCATATGGATTGAGAAGAAACACTTTTATTCCAATAATATTCTGACTTTTTATATTATCAATCAAACAAAACCTTTTGATATCGACGTGGTTAAAATAAATCTCCTGATTCAAACAAGATTGCCCAGCAGATATTAATCTTTCTCCTAGTTTGATGGCATCATTAGGATTTAAGAAGAACATCGAACAATAACGATCATCGTTATTATACGTAGATTCGAATACCACGGTATTTCTGAAATTATCATTTGTAGATAGATTAAAATTATAACCTTCTAACTGCATACTGTCGAGATCTTCTTTTCTAATCTCTGGTTTTATATCAATCTTCTCATCTACTTCATACTCTTTTTTCCCTACCATAGTTATATCCATTTCATTCACCTTTTGCCTTTCTATCTTTTAACGTTGATTATAATATCACTGTCTAATTCATTTGGATCATCATAGTTTACCTCATCAATAATCTCATCAATGATACGACTAAATGCAAATGGTATACCAAATACATATATAAATCTAGTATCGATGATAACAGATGAAATCTTACCAGGATGATTTTCTAAGAAATCAAAGTGATTATCAATAATACGTTTAACCCTTCCTTTTTTATCTAGATCGATATGGAAGTGATCACCCTTAATACGAAATGATTTATCTTCTTTAGGGAAGTATAATGTTCTCCCTGATCTCTTCGTATTTCCTAATTCTTCATACCAGTAGACTTCACGATGAGCACCGCATTTAAAGCTATGCATGTAAATCGGAAAATGATTCGGTGTTGGATCAAAACCTAATTTACTACCTCTTTCATCCATGATGTAAGATGTAAAAATGTCTATCTTCAACATCATTTTCATAAATTTCAATTACCTCTCTTGCTGCTTTACCAAATTCAATCTTCATTTTATTTCCTCCTTAGTTTGTTTTCAACTATATCTTTACACATTAATAATATATAATTGAAAGAATGATAAAATACTAAACATGAGGTGAAATAAATGTCTTATGAAATAGCTAATCCAGAGGATATAAATTCAAATATACTGGTAATAGATGAGATACCGCCGTATGATATTAAAGATTATGATTTATTCGAAGAGAAAGATTTCAAGAAATATTTATTTGATATAGAAGGTATTGTAAGAAGCTCAATGGAATATCGAGAGTTTATTAATTATATGAGAGACTATATGGATATGAGTGTTTGTAGTTTCTTTGAGAATGTATCAAATAATGATACATATAAGATAAAAATCCATCTACACCATCACCCATTAACTCTTTTTGATGTAGTGGTTATTATATTTAAAAAACGATCATATTATGAAGAATCATTAGAGATAGAGATGGTAGCAAAAGAAGTAATGTATATTCATTATTTCTTAATGATTGGATTAATTCCTTTATCAGAAACAGTGCATGATTTAGTTCATGCTGGATTTATTCATATACCAATTAAAAAGGTGATGGGTAATTGGGAAGAATTCTTAGAAACTTATGCTGAATTTGTACCACCGGAAGTAAATGATAAGATTTATCGTTTTAAAAATATAACTGAGTCATTAGCAGAAGAAAAGAATCGACAACTCTTAACCCAATCTCCCACTTATGTGAAATTGGAATTAGAAACCAATCCAGATTCAACAGAGGTAGGAACGTATAAAACTCCCACCATGGATGATATTATAGACGCTATGAATTTAAGAATACAACAGCTAAAAGAGCAAGATCGTCAAATAGAACAGAAAAATACGGTTGATATGACATATGATAGTATTAGCCCAGAAGATAAGAAGGTTTATCGACCAATCTATTTTGTTGATTAGAAAACATAGTAATAAGTTCTAATGTATATAAAAAGGAGGATCTAGATATTATGATGGATACTGCAAGATTGATGTTGGAATCTGAATTTACAGATGAAACAGTCTTAAATGCATACGGAGAAAACAATACTGTATATGGTGATTTGATGACATTATCAGAAGATCATATGGAATTGATGGGTGTTACTCCAGAAAAAGTAACGGTAAATGCAACCAAAGGAAACAACTATCTGGTGGAATATACGGGTAACTTAGAACGTATGATGAAAGACCAAGGAGTTGAATCTCTTGAAGAAGCTGTTGAAATGGTTGCTGAAGCAAATGAAATTGAAAAAGAAAGAATTTTTATTGTTGTTGATGAATCATGTATTAAGAAAATCAATATGAAGAAAGCAAAAGAACTTGGTTTCCAGTTTCTTCGTAAAAATTAATACAACGATAACTATATGATAAATATATACTTGATTTCTTATAATAGGTCCGAGCATATTATAAGTTGATAGTATATATCTTAGGTCATACAAGTGTAGATTTTAGTTTAGCTCATAACACCTTCCATAGTGAATCTCCATAGGATTTAAGTATCCTATGGAGGTTTTCTTTTGTTGGAAATTATAAAAGTGGTTATATATTATTAATAAGATAAAATATAACTTTAAAGAAATATTAAGGAGGAAATAAGTATGAAAGATATTAAATTAATGAAGTTGATATTAGATACATTAAATTCAACTGGTGATATTATTCGGAAAGTTCAAGATAGTAAAAAAGATGTTGTTGTAGCGGCAAATATTAACAATATGGCAAAACTTATGGAGCTTTTAATTGATGAAGAAAAACATAAAACTTCAAAAGATACTGATAGAGATTGTAATGTAGAGGAGGAAGAAGATCCTATATCAATCAAGAATTTCCCTTTCAAGGATTGGAAGGAAGAAAATGGAATTCCAATGGACTTATATCATTGTGGGAAAATCAATAAGCCATCACCTTTATTTAAAGAGAATTGGGTGAATATTATAAAAGAATCAAAAATCCAATTAACAGATGATTTTGAATCTTTAAAGAACATGGTAAATTTTCTAATAATTGAAAAGATGGAAATGGAAGAAATGAAAATGAGAGCATCTAATGCTAGAAGATATATGTTAGAATCAATCAATGACTTTGAAAAGTTAAAAGCTGAGATGTGCACCGCTTTAAATGGAGTACATTGGGATTTAAAAGCAAGAAATTACCAGATAGAAACTTTTGTGTGTGATTATTTTAAAAGAAAAATCCCAAATGATTTATATGATAAATTGCTTTATGATAAGAATAAAGCAATAAAAGAAGAACCAACTGAAGAATTAGGAAATAATATTTTCATGAAAGATTATCAATATGGCGATGAATTTTTAAAGAAGAAAATGAAAGAGATAGAAGATATTGAAAATAAACTTCAATCTGATAAAGCATGTATTTCACAATGTATGTTAGTAGATGGATTTGGAAAAAAAGGTGTCGATCTTAATAAACTAGGGATTGATATATGTGTAGTTATGAACGAAGCTACTAATAAATTAAATGAGATTAAAGAGGATATAAAAGAATTTTATGATTTGTGAAGATTATTTAATGAATGAAAAATCGTTATGTATATTTACAGATGGAGGAGTCCATAATGTTCAAGGAATTCCGATAAGCACTTCAGGTTCTATTGTTATTTATAATTATCATGTAGTATCTGAAAACTTAAGAGTATTAAAAAATAGCACAAATAATATAGGTGAACTTGTTGGAGTCTACGATGGAATCCAACAAGGTTTGCTATTAGCACAGCAAAATTCGAGAATAAAGAATATCTATCTATTTTCAGATTCTAAGTTTTGTATTGAAGGATTAACTGGTTGGTTAACCAATTGGGTAACACATAAAACCAATGAAAACGTATTACGGAGTCCATATGGAAAAGAAGTTGCTAACCAACATATTTTTCAAGCAATTGTTAATTTAGTAGCATATTTTCCATATGAATTAAAAGAATTTTATTTAGTTAAGATTCGAGGTCATATGAAAGAACCAACCGATATACATCCTACAATTGATCTCAATAGGCAAATTGATTACATCTTCAATAATAATTATGGTATATTTAGTGAAAACAAACTAAATCACAAAGCGGGTAAGCTTATTATTGGATGTAATAATATGATAGATCAATTAGTATCTGCATCTTTCGATATAAATAAAATCGATATCGATAATATTCCAGAAGCTTATCAAGTATTACCGATTAACTTCCAAGATATTAATAAAGAAACTATGATAACGTTTTTTGATAAGATAAGTTATATGTCATTAAGGAGGTAAAAAAGTGATATGAAAGTTTCTATAGCAAGCAGAACAACAAAAGTGCCACAAAGTAAGAAAATAGCTACAACCAATGCAAAGAATTTTGAAGATTGTATCAAAGAGTTATTCTCTGACATCGATCAAGTATCAATCGAGAGTTTACCATTTTTAACTAAGACAAAACTCTATGAGTATTTTAAAAATAAGATCGTGAATTTGAATCTTAATAACCAACAACAAGAATCACATGTAGTTAAAGTGATCTTTAACGCAATAGAAGAAATCCCAAGGGAACTCTTTAAGTTATTTGAGATCAAATCACAAAGAAAGATTCTAATCGATTATTTACAATATCGATTAGATATTAGAGGTTTTGCAATTAATGAAACGGAGATTGATGCGATACTTTCGCACATTTCAACACTGGTTAAATGAAGGAGATATGATAACGATGTCACAAAGAAAACGAAAATTATATGTAGAGTTAGATCCGCAATTGGAGGGATATATACAGATCAATACTCTGCATCTGGTTAATACAGATAAGGTATTCATTGACTTTGATTTTGATAAAATAAGAAAAGAAGAGGGAAAAAGAGATATCTTTGTTTATCTGAAACTTCCAGAGGCGTGTTATGAGAAAATGATATACGATGGGGTTGATGAACATACGGGATATATGGATATTAGACGATTTGTAAATATGGGTTGGAGTGTGCAAGTATCAAAGCTTTCATGTGACAAACCAGAAGCAACAAATGATTTCGTTTTAAATGATACAGCAGATTATAATATTTTGATTGAGAAAAGAACAACTTTCTTAAATCAATATATTATCGACATATCTTTAGAGAGAAGGAATGAGGAAGTTGATTAATTTTGATTTTAACAGTTTACCACAAGAATTGAAAGAAACAAGCGTATTAAAAACAACATCCGATATTGAAAGTGAAAAAATTTTATATTCTATCAAATTCAAAGATATTGATTATTTTATGCAGTCTAAATATTTTGCAATAACAGTGCAACTTGTAGCAGAAAAGAGTAGTCTCAATGCATATACTAATATAGATATTATGAAGGAACTTGATGATTATGACTGGATTAACTTTCTATTCGTATATAAAAATGAGTGCTTATCGACAATAGAACCATTCTTCTCAAAAACGGAAATGGAATTAGAAGAAGCTATAAAAATGTTTAAAATGAAAAAACCAGCACTGACAAAATCATTAGCGAGAGATGTTTTGTTAAATGCATATATATGTAAAATTAATAATACAACCAAACTTAATATTTTCACAACAAAAAACGGAGGATAAATAATAATGAGTTATGCGGATAAAGTATTCATAAAGATGTGTGAAGAGGTTTTGTCAGAAAACAATATGACAGAGTGTAGAGCAATATGGAAAGATACAGGAGATCAATCATCAACCATTAGTAAATTCGGTGTAGTGAATCGTTATGATTTACGTAAAGAATTTCCAATACTCACACAAAGACCAGTTCCATTAAAATCTGCAATTGATGAGATTCTTTGGATTTATCAAAAAAAATCAAATAATATTAAAGATCTCAATAGTCATGTATGGGATGACTGGGCTGACGAGAATGGTTCTATAGGCGCAGCTTATGGATATCAGATTGGCTCTAAGTTAAGAAAGGTTCATCATGAAGAACAAAGCGATGATGGATCAAGATATGCATATTCATCGTTTGTAGATCAGACTGATTATGTTTTACATGAGTTGAAGTATAATCCATTTTCACGTAGAATTATCACAAACATGTTTAATGTTGAAGATACTCATATGATGGGATTAGAGCCATGTGCATTTATGATGAACTATAAAGTTACCATAGATGAGTTTGGTAGAAAGGTATTGAATGCCATTCTATATCAACGTTCACAAGATATTTTAACAGCAAATGGATGGAATGTTGCTCAATATGCAGCATTGGTTCATATGTTTGCCCAAGTATCTGATATGATCGCTGGTGAATTTATGCATGTAATTGCCGATGCTCATATCTATGATCGACATGTAGATACAGTAAAAGATCTAATTAAAAGACCGTATTATGATGCACCAGAATTGGTTATCAATCCAGAAATTAAAAACTTTTATGATTTCACTCCAAATGATTTCCAGTTAGTTTATTATCATCATGGAGATCAAATTAAAGGGATTGATGTAGCGGTTTAAGGAGGATTATTATGAGAATAGTATTTGATGAAGAAGAATTAAAAGGGAACTATCAATTCAAAGATATGTCTGTCAAATTAGTCCCAGAAAAAGGAAGAATATCATTAGATTTTGAAGTTTTAGATATAGATAAAGCGTCTAATTTTCTCGCAAGTTTATTATATGATATGCATAATGAAGCAAATCTTATAGAAAACGGTGGGGTTGAAATTAAATCTTTTGGTTATCAAATTCCAAGTGATTATATAGCCGAAGAGATTGAATATACACATGACGATTAATTTATGAATGTGAATACCTCACATCTAAGTAAATAAACAAGAAAGTGAGGTATTCATATCATATGGCAATTATGAATCAATACGAACAGGAAGTCATTGTGAATATCATCTATGCTGTAGAAACTGGTGGACAGATTTATGGTAATAGAAGATATAATGATTTTACTCCTGCTGGTAAAAATACAACAAATGAAGTTGCTATTACAATTGGTGCAGGACAATGGTATGCAACAGAAGCTCAGAAGTTATTGAAGCTGATTAGATCTACTGATCCAGCAAACTTTAAGAAATTAGATACCGCTGGTATTGGTGTAGATTTAGATACAAAGAGTTGGTCTACTTACAAAGTAGCAGTAGGTAGCGCTAAAGCAAAATGTATACAATCAATTATTGATTCATCTGTTGGACGCAAATGTCAAGATCAATTGATTGTAGAACAGATGGAAAAATTTATGAAGGAAGCACAGGATCTTGGAGTAGTTAATATGGATGCTTTGATGATGTGTGCTAACTTTAGACATCATGGTGGATTAAAAGCAGTAAAGAGAATCTTAGGCAAGACATCAAAACCTTATACCTTAGATAAACTCTATGCTGCTTGTTCTACCGATACAGGAAATCAAGTAGGAGCGTACAAAAGCAGACAAAAAGTTGTTGTTGCTGCTCTGAAAAAATACATATCTCCTGGTGAGTATTTGAAAGACACCACCGAGGTATGGAAAGCTACAGGAACAAAATTATGTATCGATAAAACAGCAAATGTATATAAAGCCGCAGATGGTAAAGTCACCATTGGTCAGATTTCAAAAGGAAATCGTATTGAGATTAATGGAGCGAAATCTGGGAAATATACAAACGTAAAAGTTGGTAATAATATTGGTATTGGATGGATTTTAACTTCTCAATTGGGAGATAAGGTGACGGAAGATACCAAACCAACTGTTGATAATAATGGAGTGGTAGCTATTAAAACTGCTCAAAGGAAATTAAACAGCCTTTATTATTTAAATATTCTCGTTGATGGTATTTGGGGAGATCAATCACAAAAAGCTCTTATTACCGCTATTCAGATTGCTCTCAATAAACAATTCAATGAAGGGCTTGTTGTTGATGGCGTTAATGGACCAAAGACAACAGCTGCTATAAGACGTCGTGTTTTAACTGGTGGAATGAAAGGTGAATACGTTAAAGTATTACAGATCGCTTTACAATCCAAAGGAATTGAGGTTTCTGGCGGAATTGATGGTATATATGGTCAAGGAACTACAGAAGCAGTTAAGAAATTCCAAAAGGATGTTAAAATTGAAGTTGATGGATCGGCTGGTCCTATCACCTTTACTCACCTTATAAAATAAAGAATTAATAACTAGAAAACTTTCTTAATAAAACTCATGGGTGTCAAATTCATCCATGAGTTTATTTTGTGATAAGAAAGAGGTGTATAATATTGGCTTAAATGATATATTATAAGAGTGAGATGAAATATAATATATTTTAATTAGCGGGGATAAGAATATATGGACAACCAGAACAACTACAACCCATGGTATGCGCAGAATTATGTATATCAGCAAAATAGTCCTCCGACAATAGGAGGATGTGTTGGTTATACCAATAGCCAACCTCAACAACAATACAATTATTATAATCAACAAGGAAATATCGCCTTATATAATCAATACTATAATCCATATGAGGCACAACGACAAAGAGAACAACAGGAAGCTCAATTTCGACAGCAACAGATCAATCGATTGAACTTCCATAATGATATGAACAAAGTATTCTATGGGTATGAAGGAGTTGAATTTCAACATGAGGATGCGGCTCAACAATTAAAGAAAACAGAAGAATATTATTCATATCTTCAACAAATGCAAAGCATTAAAGAAGAACACAATGGGTTTTCATTAGATGGATTTCAAATCATTCAATGGGAACCAGAAGTAACTCCAGTAGAGCAACAACCAGATGAACCTGTCGATTTTATGGAATGGATGGATGATCTAGGTTATAACTATGCTCAAGTTTTAATGAAGAAAGCGAGGACACAAAATAATGATTTAAGAAAAGCATATGATAGTAATTCTTATAATCGATTATTAAATCTTCACAATAATGATAGTGTCATTGACGCTCTCACCAGTGATTTTACAATCGATGATATGGAAGTACGATTACCCGATCAATTTAACCAAGAATATCAAGAGCGGAAACGACGATTCTTGGAAGCAATTATTTAGATAGGAGGAAGTTATGGCTAGAGTAGATCTCATTAGATCTTTATATCGCAAACAGATTCCTATCGATGAATTTAAATTTGATAATATCAAAGCAAATCCATTGCTATCTTATATTCATCCATATGCAATAGCAGAATTATATAAGATAGCAAAGAGTGTAAAACTACAATCAAAACCAAAAGAGAAATATCGATTGGTTGATAATATTGTAGGGCAATATGGTTTTAAACGAATAGCTTCTGGCACTAATAGAATTGTATACAAGCATCTAGAAGACCAGAGAATCGTTTTAAAAGTAGCATTAGATAATGTTGGTATTAGAGATAATCCAAATGAATTCTATAATCAACAATATCTAAAACCATTTGTAACCAAATGTTTTGAAGTTTCTCCATGTGGAACGGTTGGTATCTTTGAAAGGGTGCAACCGATTACATCTAGAGAGGAATTTTCAGCAATAGCGCAAGACGTTTTTGCACTATTAAACAAAATGATAGGAAAATATATACTAGAAGATATAGGGACGAAATTCTTTATGAATTATGGTTTAAGAGAAGGATTTGGTCCTGTGCTTTTAGACTTTCCATATATGTTTGAATTAGATGGTAGAAAGATTCATTGCAATAATCGTCATATGATTACAGGAATACCTTGTAATGGTGAAATTGATTATGACAATGGATTTAATAATCTAATTTGTACGAAATGTGGGAAAATATATTTAGCAACAGAATTAGAAAAAGATAAAGAGGATAACAGGATTGTAATAGATTCCGATCCTTATCAGAAAGGAGAATTATTTAATATGAAAATCGAAATTGTAAAAAGGACTCGTGATACATTAGGGCGAGTAGTAGGGGAAGAGAAAAAGATAACAACATTAGATACTGATAGAAAAGAAACATCTTCTATCGTATCGAAGAAGAAGTATGAAGAGGGTATCAATGTAGGAATGAAAACTTCGAAAAAGCCGAAGATTTATATACCAAATAATATCCGTAGTAGAGAGAGGTATAAGGTATACGAACCAAAGGCAAGAGTCAACATCAAAAAGAATCAGGATGATACAGATGAAACATTAAAGACATCTATAGAGCCTGCGGTGAAACAAGGTTGGTTAAATCCAGAACGAGCAAATTCTAATGTAAGAACAAGAAAAGAACAAGTTCGTTCTGACGTATTTGCAAAACGTGAGTTGACACGAGAAGAGTATGAAAATCGCGATAAACAGCCAATTGTTGATTCAGGTGCTAATGAACTTCCTTATGATACATTGCCGGTATTCGAACCGGATAAGAATGTGCCTGAGGAACCGCCGGTAGAAGAGGTTGCTACGTCTGAATCTAACGTTATGGTATATGATGATGTGAATGAAGATGAAGCAGTCACAGAATACTAATTAGCCATTATCTAAGTTTTGATCCTATATATTTTATCTCGCGGTGGAGGAAAGTTTTTCATCACTCTTTCCTCTGCTTGAGATAAAAACATAGTGGGCTATCACCAAGCGGTAAGGTATATGACTTTGACTCATACATGCGTTGGTTCGAATCCAACTAGCCCAGTTAAAAAATGATATAACTTGAACCTAATATTTTGGGTTCAAGTTTATTTTTTGTTTAAATAATGAAAGTGAGTTATATATTATAAATGTGAGATAAAATGAAATTTTATATAAAGGAGGATAAACATATGAAACAAATGAGTGCAATAGTAACTTGTTTAGATCCAATTATCGGATTATATTTATATTATTGTCGTGATGATAGGAAAGGTATTATAGGCAATATCAATATCAATCAAGCGTATTTTGGTTTATCATATGATGATGAAGAACATTTGTTTTCAGACAAACTGGCCGATGATATTCATATGATACCCGAACAAACAGAATTGAGTGTATATGATATTTTTGAATTTGGTTATTTAGAAGGAAATAAGATGTATTCTCAAATATCTAATTAAAAAGGTTATTAAAAGAATAATGATGAGTATTAATCAACATTGAGGAGAAAAAGAGAATGTATAAAGAAAAACCAAAAGTAAAATTTACTATGAACGAGACAAGAAAACTATTTTCAGTCGATGATAATCATGAGTATGTTGATTTTATACCAGATTATAAATATGATCCACATACAACCAATCATAAAGAAATGACAAAAGGATTCTATATTTATGGACCAGCGAATATCGATATTGGTGATAATCATAATCTATGTTTTCATGGTGAATATGGTGATATTGATCAGGTGGAATATAGTTTTATTTTAGATTCAAAAACAATGAATTGGAATAAAATGGAACCTACTTTTGATGGAGAATTATCTGGTTGGGAACCAAGTCCATTAAGTCTCCATTATGTATGGGATCCTGAAGTTGGCGACTATATACAAAAGATTACTTCAAAACTATATCAGAATGATGACTTATTTATGATATTTTTAAGAGCATATATCATGAATGATTCACGTACACGTTTAGAATCATTGGTTCCCATTTTACATTGCAGAATAAATAGAAATGACATCTCGTGTATAGATAACATTCAAACCGTGTATTTTCCATTAATGCTTGAAGAAGACTTAAAGAAATACAAGGTTTGTTCGTTAACAATGGATAGAGATGGGATAATGGAATCTGTTAAATACAAAGAGAATATATTTATGAAAAGGTTCTATTATTTTGAGTGGAAAGAACCTGTACCTCGTTCTCCGCGTATTGACACTTATCGTTTTAATTCTTTGGGAAAAATATGCATGTTTAGTAAATCAAATGGTTGCATTGAACAACAAAGATTTGCTAAGCAAGACATGGAATGGTTATTGGAGAAGAGTTACAGTAATAAAGATTTCAATATTAATATTGAAATGCAACCGTTGGAACGATATAGACTTGAAATTAAGATTGCAGAAGATGCTTTCCATCTAAAAGATGAAGAAATGCAAATTCTTCACGACATGATATCTGATTATTTGCAATCGGCAGTGAAAGAGAGATCATGCTATCAAAAAATAGAACTGGAGAGATATTAACTATTAAGAAAAAGGAGAAAGAATATGAATGATTTTGGACAAATAACGGATATGGAAATTCATATATCTAAAGAATGTGGTAATACGTCATTTATTCTTGATACTGTGAGACAATTTTTTGTAATAGAAGAACACTCAGAATCAAATGGTGTGAATTTCGAGTTTGTTTTATCTGATGATCATACTAAATTTAAATATCGATATGACAGAGATAAAGATCATGAAATCAAATGGACTGATTGGTTTGAATTTCCAAAAGAAGTTAGAGATCGATTAGATTTTGATGGAGATATCATCTTTGTCGTACCATATTATAATAGTGAGGGGATATTAATTTCAAATCATCATATATTTGTTGATTTTAAGAATTCTTATATCAGACAACATATAGATCAAAATATGAAACATGAAAACAAAACGGAGGATGATGAAAATGAAAGAACAATTTAATTTAAAAGGACAATTAGTTGCGGTGTTTGACGAGCAGATGGCTCTTCATGCATTAAAAAATGATTGTAAGGTTATTTATGTTGGGGATATGACAGGCGTCCCCAACCCAGGTTATATTGGAGGAACTCCTTTGATACCTAAAGTAGAAGCCATGCAAACATTGATAGCAGGAAGCACAGAAGAGTTTCAAAGAAAGTATATGGATCAGTTATATCAAGATCCATTCGTTTTGGATTATATAGAAACCGTAGTTTGTGCATTATATAGCGGAGTTACAGTTGTTCTATATATTCCTAAAGATGCGCAGGGATTTGGATTTCATCATATGTTGTTTGATATGATGGCACATGCATTCGGATTAAATATCCAAGCTGGTCCTAATATTCCATTCACATTTAATCCATATTTCATTCCTCAGATTCTTGAGGTATTGATTAAGAGGAAACAGATTACTCCACAATGGTATTTATATCACTTACCAATGGAGTTTATTATGGACCCTAGTATGATGTGGAATATTGTGTTACCATTAATGGGTTATGAGATTAATCAAAAGAATGCGGATTATGTATTAGATTGGAAGAGGCAAATGGAAGATAGGCAGAAAGTTCTTCGTCCATTAATTAGATTTGAATAGTTATAATACAGAGTGATAAAGGTGTATTAAATTGCACCTTTATCATTTAATTTTTTAATAAGGAGAATAAATATGATATTAGTAGGATCTATGAAAGCATATAAACAAATTACATTTGAAGGAAAAGAATTTTTCTTGCTTTTTAATTTATCACAACCAATAGATGAACCCACTGCTATACCTATCAATATCTTACCGGATATAGATATCAAAATGTCGATTAATGATTTGGATTTTGATATATTTCTTGCTGATTATGTGATCAAGAATGATCAAGCATTTTTTGAGATGATGAAAGTCATATTTGCATTGGATTTGGGATTTAATGTATTTATATTAATTGGGGAAGGAGAGATCCATGAAACATTAGCAGAATCTTTTACAAAAATGATTCAAGTACGTTATGGATACAATTGTCAATACGTGCAATCGGTCGTTGATGTTAATTGGGATGACGATTCAGAATTCAGTGCAGAAGCTATAAATGGCATATTACCACAGGATAGTAAACGATATAATCAATTATGCAATATTTATAGTTTTCCAGAAAATCGTTATAAATAAAAAATTATTATGATTATAACCATAATTTAAATACGAAAGTATTTAAAATAATAAGGAGTATTATCATATGGAATTATGGGAAAGAAAAAATTATTTATCAGATATCCCATTTATGTTTAATACGTACATAAGAGAATATGACATTTCCAAAGCGAATATTAATATTCTCTTATGGAAACAAAAGATAACGCAAGAGTATTATCATCAACTTCTAAATAGTCCTAGAAATATTAGACAATATGAAGTTGGTATGTTGCAAAGAAACAATGAAGATATCAAGTTAGTATTAGAAGAAGGATTTAAAGAATGTAGAAAGATGTTCTTTGAATCTAATGAGTTAACGGATATCGATATTTTATCTATTAAAAATGATGCGATCTTTATCGTAAATAAAATTCCAAAGTATACAGAATTTGAAAATATCGTATTTTTGAATAAGAATACCTATACGTCTTATATGTCTTTATATAGAAGAAATATAGAACTGTACTATCAGTCTAATCGATTAACTGGTGAAGATCATGTAGATGTGAAAGGGATTTCTGATACAAAATTACAATATCATAAACCGTACTTCTTGGATTTTATTTACTATTTCTTTGATATGATTCAGAATGATGGATTGGATAATCTAATCACTAACTTCCAAATGTTTTTTAATGATTATATTAATCGAAAACTTGACGTTGGTTATTATCGGTCTTTTAATGAGACTTCATCATTCATGTTAGATTGGAATCGAACATTGAATCCTAGTCAAAGATATATGATTGATTCGTTAGAGATGGCATCAAGACATGCAGACAATATCAATTTTTCTTTTAACATGAATTTATTAAGAGAGATTTATGGTTATATCAGTTCAATATATTTTATGCATCATTAAACCCATATAGGATTACATTTCCTATATGGGTTTATTTTTTGTTATTTTGGTATCATTTCTAAATCATCAAAGATGTGATAACGATCTGAAATACGATTATAGATTCTTGATTTTGGATAATCTTCGATACCTAAGAAATCTTTCCGATGTAATCGAAATCTCATTCTAACTCGATCAAGCATTAATAGCTTATTCTCATAAGAATCATCAAAGTAAAAAATATCATTCGTATTGATAAGATCTACTTTGTATGATTTAAAGAAATTCAACATTAAAAACATATATTGTTTAATATAATCTAAGGATACTGTTGGTATACCTTGAAAGATATATCGGAAATCATCATCTTCTAAAAAGATTCTAATATTGTCTACAATGATGTTAATATAACGTGAAACATCGACTTGTCTATCTGTCTCTTTCAAGATGTCTTTAGAGTTGGTTAAAATTGAATATAAGAAGTTATTTCGGTTTTTAATGTATTGGGTATAGGTAGTGGGTAATTTGCCGTTTCCCGCATTTTTGAAGTACCTGTAGTTAAGTCTTGTGGTCATCAGAGAATCGTAGATGTATTTATAAATCTTATAAATATCGATATTTTCTGCATTTTTCATTTCATTTAATAAATGCTGATGAATATTCTTATTATTCATATAAACTTCGATCATTTGTTGATAACTAAGAAAACCATTTTTGGGTATGGTAAAATTATCGACACCTAGTTCTTCTTCTGTGAATCCTTTTTCATGAATATAATTAGAAAGTTTATCCCAGTCTACAGAAAAGTTAAATCCTTTGATATCTAATACACTCACAGGATCGTAGATAATCTTATCTTCTACTCCGTTATAGATATAACTCAAAGCATATAACGTAATGAATAGATCGGTCAATTCAAATTTCATATTTGTTCCTAATTCGGGAAGAGTAACAGTGATAGATGACATATCTTTACCACCATATAAAATCATATTGATAAAGTATACAATATCAAATGACATATCAGTCATAGAATACAATGTATCAACCGACATATACTTTGTAATCTTCAAATTGAATTCATGATCTAAGATATTCTGTTTAACATATTGCTTATCATAGATGCCAGTCCAATAAGGATCTTTATCAGTAACTGAATCATAATCAATATGATAAATTTCATCTCTAACATATTCATCGATTAATCCATCTATAGGAACTTTAACAAATTTCAATTCATAATTGGCTTCTGTATCATCGACATTCAATCCTGTATCTGGATCAATTTTGGTATCGTGTTTATAATTCCCTTGTTCATCTTTCATTGGTTGACGTAAAAGATAGTATTTAAACAATTCAATATTCTCAAAACCAAACAAAGAAGAAATATCAACAAAGTTCTTTTCGCTAGAACTGTATTTGATTAATCGATTTAAATTCTTCACCAATCTCTTTTGATACTTAATAGGAATCTCTTTATAGTATTTAACTCCACTAGCTTCGAAGAAATATTGTATCGTTCTAAGATCAAATAGATCCCTTGTTATCATATACTCTGGGCTTAATACAATCATATCATCAAATGCTTGCATAATGATCATCATCATGATAAAATTATCATAATAATCTGAATTAAATTTATAAGCATCTGAATAGACCGTTTTTAAAATAAACTCTCGATTGATTTCTAATCGTTCTGAGAATTTGCGATAGATTTCCATAGACTCGCATGTGGGTATATATAATACTGAAAATTTGGGTCTACTTCTTGCAATGTATGGATCTATTTTATAAGCACCAACATGTTTTAAATATTCTGCTCTTGGGTGTTTTTCCATGATATCATCTAAAACACCTTTTAATTTTAATAGATTAATTTCATCATCTGTCATTTCATGAATGAACTTTGTCGTATCAAAGAACTCATTATCTAATTTCTTAACATCATTTTTATCAAGACGTAAACCTTCTTCATTGATATTGGGTAAACCATTTAGCATTCGATAATAATTATTTCTTTCAACGTAATTCGTTAAGAATTTCTTAATGGCTAATTCTAATAAAGCTGGTTTAATATCTTCCGGTATGAGATCATTTTTTCTTGCATAGAAAACAATTTGATCTCTAGTAAGAGAAGGCAATTGTGAAAGAATATCATAGGTATAAGTAAAATGACCAAATTTTGCTTTTCCTTCTATGATTACTTTATACATATCAGATTGTTTTAAAGATGTCATCGTTTCATTTTGATTTGCTCTAGCTTCATCTTTTAATACTAATCCTTGCATCATTTTTTGACATTGATAGATAATCTCATCTAATATGGGATTATCCGTAGATTGTTTTCTAAATTCTCTATCTGCCATTATAATCTCCTAAGCTCTTTAATTGTATAATGATATGTCCCACAATCATATGGTCGATCTTGTCTCATTTCAAAATCTGTTTCTCTAATAAGATCCCTAAATATGATATGTTTTTCTGAAGATTCTAATAATGTGAATTGTGGATTCTCTTCAAATCCTTCTAAGAAATTAATTCGTTCAGATACTAAAGTATCCATATGGTTAATTTCTAAAAAAGCTTTTGTGTTAATAATTGATTGAAATGTATGTTCAAACATGAAAACACTCCTAACCTTGTGAGTTTCTTAAATTACCTATATGTGAGTATATGACATTTTTAATGCATAAATATCCCTAATTACCCCCCCCCCAGCTATGTATAGGAACATTAAAGTAATAAAAATATTGGGAAAGGAATAAATTAATATGTATTTAGAAAATTCGATCGAATTAGAAAGTTTTAATTTTCAAATGAATATGTTAGAGATAGAACAAACTATATTCATGAATGAATTAAAATATAAAATGAATATAAACTTAAATGAGAATGTGGAAGTAATTAATGAGGGTGTAATAGAGACTTTTAAGAAAGTGATGAAAGCTATCTTTAAAAAGATAAAAGAATTTATTGATAAAATTATAGCTTTCTTTAGTGGTAAGAAACAAGAAGTTGAAGATCAGATAACCGAAAAAAGAATCGAAAAAGCTCAAGAAAAAGTTAGAAATATAAGTAAGGGACCTATTCTAAAATCTAGACAACAAACAGCTGATTTTGATTTAGTTGGTGATCCATATGGTGATGATGAAGATTTAAAAACTAAACATAAAATGAATAAATCTATAAGCAATCAACCATTGGGTATATCTAGAAAAATAATTGTCAAGAATGTTCATAATTACATTTCCACATTCTTTAGTAATTATTTTGTTAATATAGCAAAAAAAGTAGGATTAAGTGGTATTGATGAAGATTGGATAGTGATACTAAGAGAATTAGTATCTAATAAAAGTAAAGATCAGATTAACGATTATCTCAAAAAGAAAGACTTTTTATTTATGCCATCCATTATAAATGATCGTGATGCTTTTGGCAAAATTTTAAATGAGTATGGTATTCCTTATAATAATGAAAAAACTTTTGATGAAGTATTCGAATCTTTAAATAAAAAAATTTTTTATTTAAAGGATGAAGAATTTGATTCTTTAAAAGAATTAGACGGTAAATTAGAAAGTTTAAAGAAATCTCTAAAGCAAACTACTGATGAAAATAAAAATGTTAAAAAGACATTAGAAAGAAGAAAAAAAGAAATTATCAAATATGAGCGAGATTTGGATAAAATTAAAGATAGCGCTTCTGAGATATCAGAATTATTAACGAAGTTTTCAAGTTCTACAAGCAAAATTAATAATTTATATAACCAGTGTGCGACATTTTGTTATAAAATGTTAAATAAAAATAGAAACGTGATTAAGCTTTATATATCAGCAGTAGAAAGAGAGCTTAGTGTTTAAAAATAATCCCTGGATAAGACATAATTCTCTTATCCAGGATTTTATTATTCTTTTAGATTTCCATTTACTTCGATACAATAATCAATAACAATCGATTGCGCTTTCTCTAGCATAGTATCTTCAATATATTGAGCATTATAAATATAATTTAATTTTGTCATATATAATGGTGATATACGTAGTAAAGACATTCGTAATATTTCATGGATCATACTTTCTTGAAGTTGCGTATTAATATACTCATCATTAATCTTTTCATAATTTAAAAAACAATATCGATTAAATGATTCTTGAATAATATGATCTAATAACTTAAAATCATCCTCCTGCACTTTATAATCTAAATCAATCTTTAATTGCCGTTGTGTTTTACGATCTCTTAATTCTCTATTTATTATATTTAATATGATACGTGTAATGATGATGGTATATACCATCATAAAAATAAAATCAATATGTGATTGAACTAATTCTAAGAGTATCTCCGCATTCATTCCATTCACTCCATCCTAAAACATCTTCTCTGAGTTTCAATAAGTTATTTGTAAAGTCTACTCCAACTTCTTGTATCTCTAAACTCTTTTGAATATAGAGTAACACTTTATTTGCGATATTTTCTGTAATTCCTTTTTGATATTTTTGTAATAATTCTTGCCAAAAACCAAAACACATATTTGCAGGGATCATAAACTCTTGGTTGTTATGATGTAATTGATGCGCAGTCTTGCAAAGCATTACTAAAGGAATTCGATTATTTTTGTGTTCTTCTTTTAATAATTGAACTAAATCGAATGTGCTAATAAAACCTTTAGTATTTAAAACGTGTTCGGTTATCATAAGAGCAATATCAAAGATAGTTAAGAAGTTATGATGCATTTCTATAAAGTTTTGTTTTTTCTTACTATTCTCATCATCTTCCATATCCGCTCTAACCCCAGGCAACAATTGACAATGATCTAATCCTAAACCTATTAAATATCCTTTATAGTGTTTATAAGTTCTACTCTTTCTAAATCGAGAAATTGCATTCTCAAGAAATCGTTTATAATGTTCTACATCCATCATTGATTCTTTTGTTTGATAAAACTGTAAGGGATAAAGACTATTTTTAGAATGAATCGTTGGATTATAACTTTGATCATATTGTATGGTAAATTCATTAATCTTTTTTTGTTCGTTTGTTTCCACTGCGAATCCCACGCTTTCTTTCATTATGTTACTTGTATGTAGTTATTTTAATCTATTGGGGATAAGATGATTGAAAACAACTTAATAATGATAATCGATATAAAGGAATATGATAAATATGAATGAATTAATGTTGGAAAACTTTAATTTTCAAATGTCTATGTTAGAAATAGATCAAGATATCATAAACAATGAATTGAAAAATAGATTCAATATAAATTTGAATGAGAATATAGAAATTATTCAAGAAGGTATTATCGAAACTTTTAAGAATATTATGAAAAAGATTATTGAGAGAATTGTAGGTCTTATTTTTAAGCTGATCAATTCAATTAAAGATTATAATGATTCTAGTAATATCGATTTGCATATTAAATACTGTGAAGATTTAATAAGGGAAAAATCAAGAAAACAGCAGAAAGATGGTCAAAAATCAGTTTCTTTAACTCTAACAAATGCATTTAAAGATGGAAATGATGTGTTTATGGATATTATGAAATCTACATCGATTGGAATTGCTATTATGGAGATCAAACCAATATTTGAAAAAATGATTAAGCTTGCCTCCAACCCTAATCATATAAATAATAAACAAAAAGAATCTGTTGAAAGGTATGCTGAAGAAATATTACAAACGCTTACCAATGTTAACGAAGGGAGTAAGAAGAAATTATTTTCCGATATTTTAAAAATATATCATTTAAATTATGACGGAGAAGAGACATTTGATGATTTGTATAATAGAATGAAGAATGATTACTTTAATCCTGAACATTCAAAAGAAATAGAATTCAAATCTCCGTTAGATTTTAAAGTATATGTAGAAACTAATAAAAAAGCATGGTCATGGTGTATTGCTAATCATAGTGGAGTTGAGTTTATGTTGAAAGCTTATGAGAAAAAGGTAAAAGAAATTGAACAAATGGTAGGTAAATTACCCAATGGTGTTGAGAATCTTGGAAGCGCTTTAAATAAGTTTACGAGTTCTGTAAGCCAGCTTTATAATATTCTAGGTCAATTTTCAACATTTGCTTGCCGATTTATTGTTTTAAATAAATTATCTATAAAAAGAAATGTTTCGCTTATGCATGGTGCTCTTAAAAAATGGTAAAATATTCTGGATGGGAACAACATCTCATCCAGATTTTTATCCCTAATTACCCCCCAGCTATCTATAGAAACATTTAAGTAATATGACTAGATGGAGGATCAAATAATGATTTTAGAAAATAATATAGATTTAGAATATTTTAATTTACAAATGGATATGATGCAGTTAGAACAAGAGAGTTTTTCATTTGCTATTCAATATAGTAGTTTAAATGAAAATGTTCAAGTTATTCAAGAAGGTGCAATTGAATCTTTTAAAAAAATTATGTTGAAAATTTTTGATAAAATAAAAACCTTTATTCGTAAAATGATTAATTTTGTAAAGAAGAAAGCTCAGAAGATTAAAAGTCTTATGATGAATAAAGTTGGAAAGATGGACCCTCAATCTCTAAAAGGTTCTCATACAATTAAATTCAATAAAATTTCTATTGGAAATGTTGGAAATAATATTTTAAAAACGCTATTGTCTAATAGTGGATTACAAAATATGTATGACTTGATGGACGAGACCTTGGATAGTGTTAGAAGACCTACCGATTCCACTGATGAAAAATTGAATAAAGATATGGAATATTTTAAAGGACAATCTGATGTCGTAAATGGTTTAAAAGATTCTATAGCAAAAATGTTTAAAGTTTCTTTTGAGAAAGAAATAGATGCAAGTGTTAATCTGATTAAAGAGAAGTATATTGAAGAAGAGCAGATCGTGATTAAAAGATTCAATGAAATCGAGAGATTATTTAATTCTATGCAATCTGATATGAATCATTGTTTAGCTGAAACAAATGAGATGATTGCCTTTTCTGATACACTTGAACGCGATATCAATGGAATGATACCTTATATTAAAGATTTGAGAGATACTGATGTTATTAAATCTCAAACCTATAGCAAAGTATCTTATTTAACCACTGGGGTTTATATGACATGTTCTATGTTGGTGACTTTTACTGACAAAGTTACAACTGTATGGGCTAATGCATTAATAAGTAATAATAAAACACTTTTATCTCTTACAAAAGCAGAAGCAAAATCATAAGAATGCACAATTAATTAAGAAATAATAAAAAGGAGATTATGAATAATGGATAATTTTGATATGTCTATTGCTTTATTTGAATTTGATATGAGAAGTATAGAGATAGAACAAGATATTATGAAAGAAATGGCGAAAGAGCGTTATATGAATGAAGCTTCTGACGATGTAAATGATCCAGCTGTTGGATTACAAAAAATTGTTATAAAAGTCTTTGCTAGTATTGTAAAACTTTTAGATAAATTTATTATGAATGCTAGAAAAGCATTTCAAAATGTCGGATTGAAACAAGTAAAAGATAAAATGAAAGCTATTCGAAAATCATCGGGAGAAGCAAAAGAAGTTGATGGAGAACTTAGAATACCATCAATTAAATTATTGGATAAATCGGACATCTCTCAGTTTAGTACAAATGACGTTGGATATAGCAGGAAGGGTAATACATTTCAATACTCTATCGGTACTGATTTCCATAAAGCTGTAAGTGATGGGAAAAGGGCAAGTGCTACTGAGTTCGGATATAGTTATTTTATGAGCAAAGCCTTAAACGTGAGTGATAATGGTTCTGAAACTAAGAGTGGTGATATTGTTGGCGAATATCTTAAATCCGAAACTAAAACTATAAAAATTGATAAAAATAATTGTCGGAATCATACTGGAGCAGTTGAAACTTCTCTTGATGAGATTGATAAATACATGGAGTCGAAATTTAAAGAATGTATCAATCAATTGTTAAAGATGAAACAAGAAGCCAATAAACTTTCAATGATTGAATCAATTTCAATTCCTGCTGGTGGTTTGGATTATGTTGCTAAGAGAATGTCAAGAATGTCTGTCATTTACTATCAATCAGTAATTAGATATGCGACACAATATTTATTTAAATCAACGGCATATTGCATTTCTTGTGCAAAACATAACGTTTCTTTATTATCACAAGCTTTATTGTAATCAAGTAAGAGATGGGTCTATTATGATCCATCTCTTATCTTTTATGATATGACAATCTATTTCTATATAATTGTATATTATAATAATGAAACCAATATATTAATAATACTATTAACAATATTACAAACCAAAAGATAAAGGAGACATAAAGATGTCCGAATTGGATCACAAAGGAAAAGAGATGTGTGTATTAGCAACCTATCTTGATGATGCGTATATTTGTAAAGCTACGGGAAAAGAGTGTGACATCAAAATCCCTTATTGGTGGGATTGTATAGACTATTATAAACGTTTAAGAGACACTCAGCATTAATCTTTACCAAGGGAGAAGTGGTTTCACTCCCTTGGTTTTTATTTTTTATTAAAATAAGTGCTAGTATCCTATTTAGATACTAGCACGTTTCTTTTTAAAAATATAAATCATAAATAATATCCCAGCCCTTAGTTTCATCAATTAAAGATTCATTTGGGAAATTATATTTTGTCATAGGACGAATTCCTTGATAGAATGTAAATCCATTAATACTCTTAGGATAAGCAGTTAATAATGATATTGTATTAATTTTTGCACTATTAATACCGGTAGTCTGTTTAAAGTAATCTCTACAATCTTCTGGTTCTATTGACATCTTCATCTGCACAAAGACTTCACCACCCATATTGTTATCTGTATTATATAGATTCTCATCCATATTAGTACCATCTAGATATTGAATATGTAATTCTGGATTCGTATTGAAAGCTTTAAAATAATAAGCGGCTCTACTACTAGCTGTAATCGCTTTTCTTCCATAATAGATTTGTCTTAATTCAGAAGATAAATCAGCGGTCGTTGGTTGATAACGAAATGGAACTAAACTAGATGGATTGATCCATTTTGTATAATCGACGTCATACACTTGACTGTTTTCTATCCCACAACCATCGGTTCCCACTGCAAATAAACAGATAGAAGAATTAATCTCTTCTGTTGTTGTTAAAGATTGAATAGAATCTAACCCTAAGGTATCATTATACGATGGTGTGATAATATTAGGAACTAGATTAGGAAAGAATTTTCTTGCCGCCAGAATAGATCCTGGAACAATTACTTTATTATCCCCTTCATCTATTAAATCATCATTATGATGAATCCCTTCAAATAATAATTTTCCTGTTTGTTTTGAGTATATCTGTACATGACCACGTTTTATCAATTTACCAGAATCTTTTACATTTTGGATATCTGTAAATTTTAAACTTCGTCTATTGCTCATAGTTACGACTCTCCTTATCATTTAAGATTAATTATTTATATGTATGAGGTATCAGCTTATGAATCACATACAGCAACATCATAGTAATGTATATTCTTGAGAGGTGAGAACACATGAAAAGAAAATCGAAAGAAATTACGAATCCAAAAGAAATAGAGTTAATCGTAAATATAAAAGAAGAAGATATCACTACTTCTTTTATCATGGAAATGTTTGGTAAATTCGATAATGAACCAAGATATCACCCTTATGATTTAATCAAAATACCGAAAGATTCTTACGGTCCTGATAAGAAAAAGAATAAAGAGTCATTTATCACCACAATTGGTTTATGGATCTTTAATAAGTATTTTATAGAAAAAGATTTATTCCATATCTTTCAATATATCACAGAGACAGTTGATGATGGTTTATTTGGAAAGATTAATAAGCAATTGTCTTACGCACTTAATGAGAATAGAATCACCGTTGATCAACTAAAAACGTATTTAAAGAAGACTCAGAAGTGTATGCCATACGTACATATTTTTTCTCCGAATCATACAGAGAAGATGTTAACGATTACAGAAGTAGTGAATAAGAAAAAAGATGAATTGATAACAAAATATAAAGATGAAATAGAAGCTGGTAATGAAGTAATCGGTGAAAAGATTGAAAAAGAATTGCTCGATTATGCAGTTGAGCAATTGGGAGATGATCCATCTATGGATTTATTTTTGTCTGGAGCTAGAGGATCTCTTGGAAATAACTTCAAAAACATGTTTGTTATGAAAGGGGTTATCGCAGATCCTGATCCTAATGCGAAACAAAAATACCATATTGCTACATCAAACTATATGGATGGAATCAAACCAGAAGAATTTACCTTATTTGCAAATTCATTAGCAGCTGGACCTTATTCTCGATCAAATAAAACGGCTGAAGGTGGATATCTAGAGAAACTGTTTTTAGCCGCTTTACAGCATTTGGTATTAGATGAAGACTCGAATTCGGACTGTGGGACAACTGGTTATATTGAAGTATTACTTGATAAGAAAAATATAGAAGAATTTATGTATTGTTTTGTGATTGAACGAGGAGGAAAGCTTGTAGAAATCACTTCTGAAAATATGAATAACTATATTGGTAAAAAGGTAAAAATGAGATATATCACAATGTGTAAATCTAAGACCGGAATTTGTAGTCGATGTGCTGGTACACTGTATTACCGTACAGGTAAAACGAATATCGGTACAGCAACTACGAAGATTCCATCTACATTAAAAAATATCTCTATGAAAGCGTTCCACGATAGTGTGCAACGATTAACCGAAATGGATATTGATCGTGCATTTAATATAGATTAACACTTATAAAAATTAGGAGGTATAAAAACCAATGGCAAAGAAAGTGTTTGATATTAACCCATTTACTGGCAAGAAAGATAAACCTTATCAAGTAGAAGGAAAAAAAGTAGATGTGAAATATGTCTATCTGAATGAACCTGGAATCCCAAAGAATACATATGTTATTTCTAGTAAGGGTGAGGTATGGAAGAAAGCAAAAGATAGAAACGGTGAAGACGTAGTAGAGAAGCTTAAAATCACTATATTAAAAACTGGCTATCGAGTATTCTACATCCGTGACACTACTGGCGATCGATTGAAACTTTTATGTCATCGTTACGTTGCTAAGTATTTTGTTAAGCAGACAAAAGATGATATTAAGAATGAAAGATTCATAGTAGTTTTTAAAGACGGTAAGAAAGCTAGGATTGTACCAGAGAATCTGGTATGGACTAGCAGAGCAGAAGTTATGAACGAATGGGTTCATAAAAAATAATAAAATAAGATCCAAGTATGTAGTTAGTTGCATACTTGGGTTTTAATATTCGATTGGTTGATATATTATAGTATAGAGACAATAAATTATATATAGGAGGAAGAAGTATGTATAGAAAGGGTTTATATTTTCAAATTAGAAATACCGTGATTATCCCATTACATGATATTGGTCTTTTTGAGCATATTGAATATTTGTTTGAATACACTGAAATCATTGATAATCTCAATCGTAGTGAAAATGTAAATAAGATTCATGTTTTTATTAATATGAGCGAGGAATGTGAGAATTGCTTAAAAGAAGCGAGATGTTTTAAAAGTAAATTTTTCCGACATTTTATGCATTTTTTGCAAACATTGGATGACTTTGCAGAGGCGGGTAATAAAAGAGCTACGATCCACTATTATCGTTATGATAAAAAGCATTTCAGTTTCAAACTTTTAAAGAACGAATTTCATAATCTGAAATTTGAAGGTAGCAGATATGTTTTGTTTTCTGTTGATGGATTGACTATATGTAAAGGAAATAATTTGGACATATCGTATCGATATTACACCCATTTAGATGGAATAAAGGGGATGAGTATATCTGTCAATGATATTTCATATGATGCTTCTATCATATCTGATAAATCAAACGTGTGTCGAAAGGTTAATGAAAGACCGATCAATAAAATAGTTTCAAAAATAAATAACATTTAGAAAGGGTGATTATCGATATCTTATATTTAAAAGGGGATGAGTGATTAATACACTTCTAATAAGCTAATAACGTACAATTAAATGCTAGATTACATATTATATATGTAATACAAGAAAGGAGATAAAGGTGTTATATGGGAGAATTAAAGAATGGATCTATTAATCTTTCTTATCCAAGAAGTGATGAATTTGAGGTAATGACTCGATTAGCGATCTTGGATTTTGACAAAGAGAGAAAGAAAGATCTCATGGAAAATCGGGGGTTTATTATCTCGGATTTTAAAGGGATTAAAAAGGACCTAAAAGATGAAAACAGTATCTTCAGCAAGAGATATGGACAAACGTTAAAAGATTTGAATCCTTCCGCAGATCGCTATAAATGTGATTGTGGATTCACGAAATCTCGGATCAATTTCAATACGGAATGCCCATTATGCGGAACCAAAGTGAAGTATGTAGATGATGATTTCTCATACTTCGGATGGATTTTACTAAAGCATGATCATGTGATACATCCATTAATGTATCGAAAGATCGAATCTCTAATTGGTAAACGAGATTTTGAAAATATTATGACATATTATCGAGAAGAAAATGTGGATGGTATTATTCAAGAATGGCAACAAGTAGATCCCAATGAACCATTCAAGTTTTATGGGATGAAACTGTTTGAAGAACACTTTGATACAATATTAGAATATTATGTGAATAAAAGACCGACAAAGAAAGATCTTTATCATCATATTATAGCAAATAAAGAAAAAGTGTTTACAAATTCCATCCCAGTTTTTACAACACTATTAAGACCTTTTGATATTGAGAATAATGCTTTCTATCATGAAGAGAGTAATCCCAAATTCAATATCATTAATCGTAATGCAACAAAACTCAATAATCGAGTTTATTTGCAAATGGAAAATAGTGAGAAAATTGGTGCAGATCTTTTAAGAGAAATGCAAACCACTATGATGGAATTATATGAATATATCACGAAAATATTAACTGGTAAGAAAGGTAATATTAGACAGTTATTTGGTGGTCGATATAATTTCTCATCAAGATGTGTTATCATTGGTGATAATAAACTTAGAATCGATCAGATTAAATTGCCATATAAATGTCTCATCGTATGGTTAGAACCACAGATTAAAAATATACTAGTTAAGTCATACAATATGAATTATAATCAAGCAGAAGAAATTGTATTTAAAGCAAGAGTAAAACCTGATATGACAGTTGTAAATATTATTAATAGTATTATAGCTTCTCATAAAGAAGGATTACCAGTATTAGTAAATCGCAATCCTTCTATTAATTACTCTTCAATTTTACAAATGTTCTGTATAGGAATGAATGATGATTTAGAATCTGATTATACAATGAGTTTACCACTACAAGTATTACGTGGGTTTGGTGCGGACTTTGATTGCATGATGTAAGGGGTGTGTGGGAACACTACCCTAATAAAACAATATAGCCGTCCACTTATTATGGTGACATAGTGAGTGCATCCTCTTTAATTGCTGGAACTGGCTAAAGCTTCAAATACTACAACGCGATCTGTGAAGATGAGCGTGAATGTTGTCGAAAGACAGAAATAAATTTGGAGATGGGATATGGTGAAATAAAAGCTCTATCATAGATAGAGTCCTAAGTCCTGTAAACAATGTTCAATCAGCAGCGAATTAACTTTTGAAATAAAGTTAAACGTTCAACGACTATCGAAAGCTATAAATCCATAAGAGCTAATATACATTATATATTATTAGCGGGGTTGAAAATAAGGTATAGATAACTATACACGAAGCGAGTAGAGTAGAGCCTTAGGGTTAAAAGGTAGGCATCCGCAAGTAAGTCCTTTAAATCGAAATGGGAGGCATCTCTAATTCTAATGACAATATGAAGAGAGATGAAGATATAGTCTAGACTTATAAGTAACACTTATAGTGCCTAAATAATTAGGCAAGTACCTTATTATACCTGATAAGGTGCTCTTACATGGGTGATGTATTAAATATTCTTTATATTATTAATAAAGCTTTCTTTAAGAAAGCTAATTTAGTATTAAATCCAAAAAATAGTATGCATATTTCTAAGAATGATGGTAGATTTGAGGATTCTACTTCTCATCAAAGAGATACTGTCATCAATATGTGTACTTTTATGAGATTAGGAAGAAAATATCAAACTCAAGATGAACTTGAGAGAAAGAAACAATTAATGGAGAAAAGAAATCGAATGATTATGAATGGGGAACTATGACAATGATACTTAAATTAATAATCATAGGAGCTATCTCTATATGGGTAGGAATTACAGTAAGAAATATTATTGATTATATTTATTTTAGATATCAAATGTTAAAAGGTGATGAAATTACTGCGGAAGATTTGCAAGAGTATGTGAGGAAATCTGATCAAATATGGGTACAATTTATTATGGTATCCATAGCTTTTGCGATTCTGGTTTTTACTGGTAGTATATTTCATTGATGTAATAAGAATACCATATCCATATATCATTATGGATATGGTATTTATTTTTTGTCTATTATGGGATATAGTTACATATTATAATCTTGATAAAATATATTAATGATAAAATATTTAGGAGGAAGAAAAATGGTAATTAATATTCTATTGGATGACAAAAAAGATATTGTTAAAATGGGAGAAATTTTAGAAGAGACCCATAACTCATTAGCAGGAAATAAGGATTATATCGATTCAAATATCGTATTAAGCGATAATTTTCCAGAAGAGGGAAATATCACATTATATCTCGATATAGATCAATGTAAAGATTTGGAATATGTTCGTATGAAAGCAAAGGAAATGGTTGATCGATTCGTCGATACTTACAAAGCTAATAGTGAAAAGGAGAATAAGTAATGAATTATTATATTGCAGATTTACATTTTGGTCATGAGAATATTTTGAAATACGATAATCGACCATTTCAAAATATTCTTAAGCAAGATGATTATATTATTCGTAATTGGAATAATGAAGTTAAAGAAGATGATGATGTTTATATTATCGGCGATATTAGCTTCTATAAAGCCGACCTTACGATAGAGCTGTTAGAATCTCTCAATGGTAGAAAACATCTCATTGTAGGGAACCATGATTCATCCCTTATTAAGAAAAAGAAAGTAAGAGCGTGTTTTGAAAGTATCGATGAATATAAAGAAATTAAAGATGGAGACATGCATGTTATTCTATGTCATTATCCGATTCCATTCTTTAAGAACTTTCAAAAGAAGAATTATGTTCATTTATATGGTCATTTACACAATCGTTCTTATGATGATAATATGATGAATCATATGATCACTTCTATTGAAGATCTTTATCAGAAACAACATAATATGCTTAATGTTGGTTGTATGCATGAATATATTGATTATACGCCAATTACATTAAAAAGAGCAATGATGTGTATTAAAAACAGAAGGGTTTCCGATAAATCTGCAAGATACATTTCCAATATGTCACAGAAAGAAATAGAAGAGTTTAGCGAGTCATTATCTAGGTCATTAAATGAATATGATCATGAATTAGACTTAGATCATATAATTAACGAAGTAATCGATGAAATATGTGAATAATATGAATATAGGAGGAATTACAAGCGAGATGAATATAGATAATAATGCTAAAACACTTAAGCAAATGGCGATAGGTTTCGCATTTTCTTTAGGGACGGGTGTTGTTTATGATTTAATTAACACTGTTAAAACTATGAATGTGTCATTTATATATTTGGAAGATTACGATACTGATTATATCAATGCAAATAAATTACTTTATAAAATGAATCCAACTATATACACAAAACATAGAAGAGTATATGCAGATAATAGTTATTACCAACTAAACGATGAAACATCTTACTTTATTAAATTAAAGAAAAATAACTATATGAAAATTGAAACTCATGGCGTGAAAGATAAGTCTAATGATTGGAAAAGACGTGGTATGAAAATATCGTTTTTCGGAAAGAATAAATATAAAAATAGAGAACTTTTTATGAGAAAAATATCAAAACTAACGAGTGATGATCGCACATTTATTGCTTGTGTTGGTGATGGTTATAGACTTAATTCTGAGGTTATTCGTCGTGATTTTGATAGTATAATCCTTCAAGATCATATAAAAAATAATATTGTAGATGGTTTAATGAATTGGAGTCGTAGTGAAAACTGGTATAAATCTAATCGGTTGGTGTATAAAATTGGGGTTTTTCTATATGGGAAACCTGGGACTGGCAAATCATCAATCATCAGAGCGATCAGTGATAAATTCAATAATGCACCAATATTTACTATCAACCAAAACAACATTTTGAGTTCTATAGATTCCATTCTCAAAATAAGAAAAGAATTAAGTGGGGTTATTATTGTCATTTTGGAAGATTTCGACATGTTTTTCAAAGATAGAAACTCAACCGACCCAGAAACAGAAATGCTGCAAAATAATAATCAAAATTTATTATTTCAAATGTTAGATGGAGTTCATTCAACTGATAAAACCATCTATATTGCAACCACTAATCATAAAGAAAAGTTAGATCCGGCGTTAATCAGACCAGGACGTTTTGACATTCAAGAGGAGTTAGACTATATAGATTATGAAGACTCCTTAAAATTTATGAAACTCTTTGGTTATGATAAGAAAGTATTGGATGCTTTAAATCTAGAATTTCCAATACAACCATCTTATCTACAAAGTAAAGTAATGGAATATAGAACAAAGAGTCAATTAGCGACTACATAAGGAGGAATTACCAATGACATTCACGTTTTGTGGAGATATTAAAAAGTTTCTAACGGAAATGGTGAAGTATGAGATCGCTTTAATAGAAGATGGACATAATGTTTTCTTGCCAGCAATGTCTATTAAAGATGATCTTAGTAATCGAAATGCAAAGCTAGATATCAATCTTTCTCGTAATCATATGAAAAAGATTACTGTTAGTGATGCGATTGTTATTTTTGTATCTGATGATTCTGCGATTGGAGATAAATCATGCATTGATATGCTGAAAGCTGTAGAGCATCATAAAAAGATATTCTTTACTAAGAATATTACACCTGATATGAAACAAATGGATATTAAAGGGTGTATCATTTATGAATACATAGCAAATGAGAAACCATCAGAACAAAGATAACGTAATAAGGAGACTAGGTTTATTCTTAGTCTCCTTTATTTTTTGTGTAAGGGAAACATAAAGATAAGAGATAAGGAGGAATTAACATGATACATAGATCAGACTTTAATCGATGGGAGCAAATAGAATTATTTGGAAGCCTGTCGATACCATCAGAAGTTCATGGATATTCGATTGGTGTAGAATTCATGAAAGAATGGTTAATTAATAAATTCCCAAAAGATCATTTTAAAACAGTTTATATTAACGGAAAGAATGTAATGGATGATTTCCGTAGATTTAATAAAGAAAAGATTTTAACAATTGAAAAACCTGCATTGGCTATCGTGCCATCTATCAATGTGGATTATGATAGAGATAATTTAGATTTAGAATTAGGTGGAAGAGATGTATTAGTAAGAGCAAGTAAATCTTATAAAGATGCGTTCTTTTCGGATTTTGATAATAATCTATTTGTTGGTATTCAATTGAAGCAATTGGAGATGCCATTCAATTTCCGCATTCGGGTGAGTACAAGAGCACAACAATTAGATACGGCGAATTTTTTAAAGATGGCCTGTCGAGTAGGCGCAACACAGAAACATTTTCTTTCTATGGATTTTCACATTCCTATGGACCTCATATTAGCTATAGCTGGGAAGATGAAATTTGAAATAAGAGAGCAAAAGATCGTAAATATAGTAGAATTCTTACAATATTTAAATTCACATTCTTTAGTACCAATTACTTATAAATATCGAACCATTAATGGACATAGTGAATTCTTTATTCGATTAGATAATGTTTATACCCATATTTCAAATCTAGATCAATTGTCATTAGATGATGGAACTCGATCTGGTCATATAGACAATAACTTTCATATCGAAATGAATTCTATATTAAAGATTGTGGTTCCAAGTTATTATTTTTTCTATTCAAATACGAAATACAATACAACTTATGAACAATTATCATCTAGCTTAGAGGCTTTATATACCTATCGCAGTATTGAACCTCCAAATAAAAATAACAAAGGATGGGATCAATATCTCAGTACTGAATGGGCAGAAGATAATGGATTCATATCAACAATACCATTTAAAGAATTATTTGAAGGTGGCAAGTTATTAGATGTCATAGAGTATACAAAAACACTAGGAGTTTCTCCATCTATCTTTCTTGATTTTTCTCTATATGCAGAAACAAAAGAAATGGTAGATTATCAGATAGATTGGGATAAGATGGAACTTGTAGTAAATAAACAAATCATGGATGAAGCATGTAAGATAACAATCTATATTGATAAAGGTTATTATAATGAACAAGTCACTGCTATGAAAAATATATTATCCAGTAGGGTCGAATAAACCCTACTGGATATATTTTATGATTGTAATCGTTTAAATAGTCTTTCATACAATACCTTATCTAAGGTATCTACTCCATCACTCCATAGTTCATCATAGCTCATAAGTTCTCTTATGATATGGTCACTCTGAATAAATTTACAGATAGATAGATTAGGTATTGTATCACCTTCTAAATGATAAATACGGAAAGAATCTCGATCAATTTCTTGTATCTCATTAATTGGAATCTTCTTTCCATCCACATAGATAAAGAATACGTCTTTATCAAATGGAAGATCGCTTTCTATAGTAACATCACCCATACTAAACTTTGTTTGATATTCTTCCATCGAAATCTCTTCATACAATTCAGGAAGATAGAAAACATCTACTCTATGAATCATATCACTAATATCTGTAAGATATAAAGTAGGTTCATTACTGATAATAAGATTCCATTGGTCATTTCTTATTTTTAAACCATTTACGAATACTATATACTGTTCTTCATTATGAGTATAAATAAAGTCATCATTTAATAAGATGCTATTATCAACACCAATGGTCTCCGTATGATGATAATGGAATTGTCTTTTAGAAACTAGAGTTAAAGAAGTTCCATATAGTATATCATTAGTTAATCTAATTTTAGTCCCCATATAGGTTCCATAATCATTATATTGATTAGAATAGATGAAGTCTACCAATGAATGATTAGAATCATATAGTAAGAAATTATCATTTCTTAATACTTCTGGAATAATTACTGTAGAATCAGAATCAATAACTTTGATGTCATAAACGTCATTATGAACATTTTTAAAATGAGTTATTTCCATTACATCATCATCTAAGAAGCCATTCAGTGGTATTGCAAATACTTTATGACGAGTTTCGATATTCGATTGTTCCTCATATAATTCACCGTTCTTATAAACGATAATATGATCTTCTAGTCTAGGTTTCTTTAATACAGGAATCATTAGATTCCCATTTTGAGCTTTTTCATTTACTTCTTCTCCGGATAACACGGTGGTTAAGATATTCGATTTCTTTTTATAATACTTCATCAATAGATCAATATCATAACTAGCAATATAATCTAAAGCTTCTGCTATATTTCGATCATACGATTTATTCTTAGAGAAAGAGAAATCAAAGCTATAATTAAGAGTAGATAAATATTGATGATTTTCTATTCCTTCAAGAGCACTTACAATATCTTCTTTCACATTCTCTTGATTAGGTATATTGAATATCATATTTTTACTCTCTAAGTCTTTAATATAGTAATAGGTTTTAAATAAAACGTTTTCGGTAGATCTTGTATAACCATACATATTATATCCAGTGTTGTGTAAATAATATCGATTATCAGTATCAAAGATTCCACGATCAAAAATAAAGATATTATACTCACTAGATAATTTAGAAGCTTGTGTATCTATTTCGATATAATTCTTAGTTTCATCCATTGTTTGTGATGTACATAGAATATCTTCATCAATTACTTCAATTCGAATTCCAATATCTTCATTATTTGTAGTGAAGATACCATCATCAGTAAAATACATTCCAGAATCATTATTCTCATCAATTATATTATCTTCTCCATAATGAATACTGCAAGGAAATAGAATACAATCGACTTCTTCTGAATAGACAGTATGATCATTCATATTCTCAATAATCAAATAAGAATCATGCCAATCACGAACAACTGTGATGTCACTCCATTTGATAGCTCTACCATTAATGAATAACATAAATGGATGTATTGTTTCATCTTCTATCATATCAGCTATACTACGAATATCTAAAGGTTTAAACTCTTTCTTTTTTGTAAAAGGAAGATTCTTACATAAAAAGATACTCATATAATTTTGATCAATTGGAAAGGTCATAGCATCATATTGATATTCCATAACTTTAACAGCTTTTAAATCATAATAGCATGGGCAAGTTGCTTCTTGTACATCATCTAAGATAGAAGTGGTATGATGTTTTAGCTTCTCTACATAATTAGGGAATACCGTATCTAAAATACTATTTTGAATCATATACTCTACCAAAAGATTAATATCTTTTAGTTTTCTCATATAGTATCGATAAACCTGATTAGTTTTTCGACTTAAATAATCACCTTTATCTTTTGTGATTAATATATTACGTAATCTCTTGGTGGCCAATGCAGTATAGAACTTAAAATAATCTGATAATAGATTATAATACACAAATGGCTTACCATCTTTACGAAGAATCTCTTGACTATTTTTCGTACGAATCAACTCGCCACTCTTAGACTTAATAATATCGTAAGACAGTTCAATCTTATATGGCTCTTTTGTAGCTATTCGATTACCATTACCAGTTACTAAATATAAACCACTCGACAATCTAATTCTACTTTTGATATAATTAGCAGTATCTAGTATCTCAGCAATCAGTTGCTTATATAAGAAATTTTCATCTTTGTAATAGTCTTTGTTATCATCTTTAAAGACAAGAACTTTATCTTCATCATTGGTAATATAACCGTCTTGATATAGTAAAGGTACATAAATCCGCTCTGGTATATCAGCTTTAAATTCATCAGCAATTAGTCTCTTTCCTCCAAAGTATTCACTGTTTAAATATTCCTTATTATATTCAACCAATTTAACCAATCGATGATCTCTAGTTTCAAATAATAAAGAATTATTATTTAATGCTAAAATGCTTGGGATGTATGCCTGTAGAGATTCTCTATTATAGATATAGAGATATTCATCTCGAATCGCAAGATTAAATCTCACATCCATATCATTCTCAGGAGCAGTGAATTTCCATAATAAGTTTCCATTGGTTGTCAATTTACCGTAACTATATCCATTAGTATCAGAAAGATCTTCACAGAAATAAATATAATCTTGATAATTAGAATCATCATATTCAATTGGGGTTAATTTATTATATTGATTGGATATACTATTCCATCCAAATATCATTTTCCATATCGGCTGAAGTCTTAGATTCACTTTTTGAATAGTATTATGTCCTCTGAGATAGATGTAATCTCCATCAATATAAATATCATGAAATTCATAATCTTCGGAATCTACTAACACGTTGTTCGCTTGGGTCAAATATTGTCGTTCTACTAGAATTCCTTTATAGAGATTATATTGATCAATAAATACATCACATTTATTATCATAAAACCGAGTTCCTATTGTATATAAGAAACCTCTGCCTTTTGTAACAAAGGTTCGATATAAACGAGTTGTCTTACTAGCATCTTCATTCTGATTAAAATATAATAGGAGTTTCCCTTCTCGATTATATTTATGAACAGAACGGCTATTCTGAAATAATACAAAGAAATCTCCAGCACTATCCATATTGATATGACGAATATAGTCTTCTAATGTGATACTCCATTCAATCACTAGATTCTTTGTCACTTTATATACCGTATATTCATAGAATAAATACATGAAAGGAGCATTCTCATGAAATGCTCCATGTTCGACTTCTATCATAATCTTTGATATAAATTTACCATCTGTCGTATACTTACTAACATAACCTTCTGTATAAGTATACATATTATTTCCAATGAATCCCAATACTCTAAATTCAGGATCTCTGAAAATCATTTCATAATCTTCCGATAAAATAAACTTATCGGAAGACGTTTCGAATATCTCTTTATTATTTAAAATCTGAAGATCATTTGGTGTTATAGCCATATCAAACCATCTCACTTCCAATTTGTAGTATTGCTCTTGTATAAGCGACTAACTCTTTTCCATTATTAGTAATCTTTTCAATCGTTTTCTGATTGTTGATATATGCCCCATGATAAGCATTTGTCAACAATGAAGAAAATGCTGGATAATATTCTGTAGCAAACTGAGTGCCAGATTTATATAAGTACACCCATTTCTCAATAAAGTTATCTACTTTTAAACTATCAATTCTTAATACTTTTGCAATTGCTTCTACAAATGAATTGATATCTTTAAAACTGTCTGTATCTAATTGATATTCTATAATATCGATTTCTCTATCTGTAATACCAGAAATCTTACGAGCACGATCTTGAATAATAGAATCAGAATATGTTCCACCTAAGAGGCATTTTTGATAATAAATAGAACTTAAATAAAGAGTTTTTTCTCTAATATTATCAACTCCGCCCATTCTGAGATAATCGATAATATGAGTAAATAATAACGCAAAGCATTTTGTACCACTTTCAATCAATCTTGTATTTCTTAATAACTTTGCTGGATCTTTCTGATAGATTCCATACACCATTGCAGACGTTAAATAAGAAACAAATTCATTTAACCGATCAGATTTCATTGTATAAGTAGTTCCATTGATACTGATAAGATCAGTTACATCAATATATACTTTCACATCTTTTGATCCACCACGAATATCCTTTGCAGCAAATACTTTAAAAGAACGTGGCATAGATTTTGGTTTTCTTGATAATAACACTACAAGATCACTATTTAAAATATTGGCTAAGAACTGATATTGCTGTCTCTTCACCATATATTCGATATCTTGAAATGATGGATTAGTCTTATCGATGATATCAGCTCTCATCAGAAAATCCATTAAGTCCTTTTCATAATTCCCTTTATGATATAAAAAGGTATCATTATAAGACTTTGGTTTAATGACATTCGTTGCTTCTTGTAAAGCCGCCATCTCCGCCAGATCTGTTAATGTTTGATCTTTCATCTTCGGTTTTAATGAAAAGATGCAATCCAAATGATTCGGAATGGTTTGACTGAATAAAATCTTTACTTGATGATCTTTAAAAGAATCATCGCATTCAAATTCTTTAATCAATTTTTCCATTTGATTATGTAACCTTACATTCTCTGATACTTTAATGCGAAATAGATTTTCTTCTTTTCTATTTTTATAAAAACCATCATATCCCGTATTGGTCCATTCTTTCACAAAATTATCTTGGAAAATTTCTTTTGATTTATTTTTAAATGACTCGCCTAAAGAAACAAACGTTTTATATTCTTCATCCGTTAATGGTTGTCTATTAATAGCTCCTGTTTCCAGTAACGCTTCCATATAAGTCACTGCTTTCTTATTCATGTATCCAGACCCTCCTTGTATGGGTTAATTTTAATATAATGTTAAAGATTAGAAATATACACGAAAATGAACTGTATGATAATATAATAACCAAATAAGAGATACGTGGATATAAAAAGGAGAATGTAATGGATTTAAAACATTTTGGGATTGAAGAAGATACTTTTAAAATTGATTGGCATATCTTAGATATTATGGTATCATCTATTTTATGTACAAAATATTTATGTGAAGAAAGAAATGATGAGTCATGGGCAACCCCATATTTAATTTTTAAATACATTGATAAAGATTTATTTAGATTCTTATCAATTACATCAGAAATTGTAATGGAGCATATGGAAATACATAAGCTAGATATATTCCCAGAGAATTTTAAACTCCATATTGATATGAATACAAGAGAGTATTTTTCTTGCGATAACAAATCTGAGAATTGTATCATTCTTGGAACGTTATCAAAGAGAAAATATAATATATTCTTAGGAGTTACAACCTATCTCTTTAAGCACATTGTGAATTTTGCTAAAGAATATCAAAAAGATAGTTGTTCTGATATACTGAGTGACGATCGTATGATCGAATCTTTGTTATCAGATAGTGTTTTTAATGATTGTATCGAAGCAAAGATGAAAGAAAATGATAATATTTTTTATGCAATAAAGTCTAAAATTATCTATTATTATCGCTGTCTTATGCATAGTGGAATATTAGATGCTATGAGAGATCTATACGATTGTTATAATGGAGAATGTAAAAGAAAGAGAGACGAATGATGGTGCCTATTTATTTTATTGATAATGGTTTAGATGAATATGCGGAACAACGTGGCGGTCATTATTGTCATAATAATAAACCGGTTCCAAGAACAACAGAAATTCTATCAGCTATGTTATATGATGAATCGTTAATAGCTTGGAGTAATTTTGTTGGAAGAGTGCAAAGAAAAGATTATAAAGATGTAAGAAATAAAGCGGGAAATATTGGTACATACGCTCATAATTTAATTGAGGATTATATTCAAACAGGGATTATCCCATCTTATGATAAAATTCCTTTTACTATGGTGGATGCTGTATTAAATGCATTCAATGGGTTTAGAATCTGGTGGGATCAATTGATTACTGATCATAAAGTAGAAATCATTAGTATTGAACAACGATTGACATGTGAATACTTTGGCGGTACTCTAGATTTATTAATATCGATTGATGATAAAATCACACTTGTTGATTTTAAGACAAGCAATAAACCATCGTATAAATATTTCTTACAAATGGCGTCCTATCGTTACATGTTAAAACAACAAGGCGTTTATTTGAATGCATGTATTATATTGATGCTTGATAAGTCGACACCCAAAGCCAATTATTTAAAATTGAATTTAGATTCTAGATCTGATTTTACATACATGGAACAATGTGAATATACATTCATGATGCTTGCTCAAGCGTATCTTCAGCGATTATCAATTGAAGATAGATTTGAAGCACAATTTATTGTTTAATTTAGGAGTGATGATAATGACTATCGATTTATCGGAATTAAAATTATATTTAGTTAAATTTAATATGATAAAATATGGAAAAGATCATAAATTAGAAAAAATAAAAAAACTAATTAAGATGAGAAAAGAAATATATAAACAAAGTTACTCTGCTTTTTTAGGTAGTTCTAAAGATACTTATACCTATGAGGATTTTAATAATCTTTTTAAAAACATGAAAGATCTTGGATTTGATAAAATCGATTATCGTAATGATGCTAAACTTTGTTTAGATGTAATGGATTCTTATCGAGTTATTGATTTCTTGGATTTTGATGGTAGATATGATTCATTAATTACAAGGAAATGGAAAATTTATATATTCACGAACAATGATATCATTCGAATAACATCTGATCATGGAACTGTTGTTCAATTCTGTCATTCATTAGAAGCATTTCGGGAGAACGATATGTTTGCTGAAAATTGGACAAATAGCACAGAATTAGAAAATACAGAAGTGATGATCTCACATATCTATTGTTTCTTAAAAGATAATCTCTTAGAGATCGTAATGGAATATTTAGATAATACAATACCTACGACATTTCAAATAATAAAAGAACAATTGTTAGGGAGCGTGTGATTGTCATGTACATACCAATTAAGTTTTATGACACAATAGATATCAATAGTATGACAAATAGAGGAACTTTAACAATGGTCCATACAGCTGATCTACATTTCGGCTGTATGGATGCTAAAGTTGAATATGATATATTAAAAGAACAATTAGTATATAAATTAGAACCATTACATTTTGATATTTTTTCGATTAATGGAGATCTCTTTGATCGAAAGTATATGAGCAATACAGATGCTATCAAATATGCAACATTGTTAATTGCTGATATTGTGGCTTTATGTAAGAGAAAGAATGCAACGTTACTATTATTAGCAGGAACGAAAGAGCATGATGCTGGACAATTAGTGTTGTTTTATCACTATATGAAAGATCCAGATATCGATATTCGAATTGTAGAAACTATTCAATTTGAATATATTAAAGGCTCTAAAGTCTTATGTATACCAGAACTATATGGAATTGATGAGAGCATTTATCAATATTATTTAGAGGAATCTGGTCCATATGATATGTGTTTTATGCATGGGACTATGAAAGGTGCTATCTATAAAGATAATGTTGGACAATCAAGATTATTTACCATTGAAGATTTCATTAATTGTAGAGGATTAATTGTGAGTGGTCATGTGCATACAGGTGGTTGCTTTAACACGTATTTTTATTATACGGGTTCTCCATTACGATGGAAATATGGAGAAGAAGAGACAAAAGGATTTTTATTGATATTATATAATCTAGATACAAGAGAGCATTATACTCATTTAGAAGAAGTTAAGTCTTTCCGATATGATACCATTAATCTAGATGAATTAATCACTTCTGATCCAAAAGACATTATCCATTACGTAGATCAATTACATAGTGAAGGTATTGATAATATCCGTATTGAGTTTTCAAAGGATATTCCTACAGATAATTTAAATATCTTACGTAACTATTATCGAACCAATGGTCATATTAAATTTAAGATAGGAACCAATAAATCAAAAGTGCAAAAAGATGAATTGACGGAATCCGATCTTAAAATATATGAAGAGTTTGCATTCTTATTTGATAATTCTATGAATGCTTATGATAAGACAGCAATGTTTATCATGAAAAAAGAACCGGATGTTTATATCACAGGCGATGAAATTAAAAGAATTGTTATGAATGATGACTTCTAATAGAGATAGAAAAACAAATGCTCATACGTGTCTAAAATGATGCGTATGAGTGCCTTTTATGAGTATCTGGGATAATCAAAAAAGAAATATAGTAAAACAAATTATTACTATGAACGATTTTTAGGAGGGCTAGTTAATGGCTTTAAACATCGAAAGAAGGCAACGTTATTCAGGACAGGGAAGGACTTATGTAAGAACAGAAACTAAGATTCCGATTAATTTTGATTTAGCGTCATTAGATTTGATGTGTAGTTATGTATTATCAGAAAATAGAAATGTTAGAAAAAGTCAGTATATCAATATGAGAAATTTGATCGCAATGTTAGATATGGAAAAATACATTAACGATCAAGAAAAATATAAAAGAGTATTATTTATCAAGAAAGGATTAGAAGCTCATCTGTTAAAAGAATTAACTAATCCAATTGCGATATTAAAATATATCAATGGTGGTATCTTAGACGGTGATGTGATTGATATCCATGAGTTTACCTCATTAGCTAATGCGGAAGTGGAATGGGTTAATGAGACTGTATCAAAATCATTAAGTTATTCATTTATTTATATGGAAGCAGATAGAGCTATTGAATTATTCACTAAATTTAAAGCCGCAGACTATACGAATATATCTACCATTGTAGATGAAATCGAAATGTTTGTATCTGGATTAAACACAAAGTTTAGAAAAGCTAAAGTAGAGAAAGCCACTGATATAGCATTCAGTTTACAAGATGATAATTTCAAATCAATCATATCAGAAGTCTATAGTGAGATTACTAATAAATATAGGAAACTTAAAACTGGTATGCAAGGTTTCAATAAACTCATTGGCGGTGGATTTGAAAATACAAGAGCATATTTATTTTTAGGATTAACTGGTGTGGGTAAAAGTTTAACTCTTCTTAATTTAGCTCTCCAAATAAAAAAATATAATAAAGGATATAGACCGAAAGACCTAACAAAGACACCGTGTGTACTTTACCTTACAATGGAAAATTCGATAACAGAGACTGTGCAGAGAATGTTTCAAATGTGTGTCGGTCCTGATATAGATATGAAAGATTATACTCCCGAAGAGATTATGTATATGCTTAGATCATCAGGAGAATTATTTTTAACTGATGAATCGCCGATTGATATTATTATCAAATATAAACCAAATAGGTCGGAAGATACTGGTTATTTATATACTATGGTAGAAGACTTAGAAGATGAAGGATATGAAGTTATTTGTGTAATACAAGATCATGCAAAGCGCTTGAAGGCCGCTTCTGGGCAACAAGATATTCGTTTAGAATTAGGTGATGTTATTAATGAATTCAAAACATTTGCAATGTTAAAAGATATACCATTAATTACAGTATCTCATATTAATAGAGATGGTGCTAAAGTTATAGATGGATCTGCAACTTCAACAAAAGCAGATTTGACAAAAATGTTAGGAAAAGCATTTATTGGTGAATCGATGTTGATGTTAGATAATGTAGACTTTGGTGGCATCTTAAACTTAGAATATGATCAGAATGGATTTAAATATATGGTATTTAAAGGAATTAAATACCGTATTGCTCATGAATTAGAATATGTTTGTCAACCATTCTCTCCAGAGAATGATGTGAAATTAATAGAAGACTTTTATGGGAATCCAGTATATAAAGAAACGTTATCAACAGTACCACAATTAAATCAACCTGGTATCAATGGCCAATCAAAAGTTAAGATGAATAGCTATTCTTCAAATATGAAAGAGATTGCTAATGATGAACCGGAAGATAGTATCTTTGAAGCAATTCGAAAAGAAGAAGAAAAGATGAAATTAAAAGTTCAAAAAACAGAACCAGAAGAAAAGAAAGTACATATTTATCGACCAATCTATTTCGAAGAAGAAGAGAAATCGGTTGTGTAAAAATGGATATAAAGATATATTATAAGAATGATAAATAATATTAAAGGGGGAAATACTCATTGATTGAAGTATTAGAAACAATTGAAGTGAATGGAAGTAACTTTTTGAAGGGTAACGTGACGGCAGAACAATTGTGCGCGCATGTCTTGGACAAAGGGAGAATACCGAAATTAAAAACAAAAACAAATCATAAGTTTATTGAGGTATTAGAGATTCAAGATGCACCGAAAGGGCTGAGTAGTTTGTTTTTATCGTCAAAAACAATGATAGCCAAAGGGGAGATCAATAGTATTCATCAAATACTTAATGGCTATACGAATGTATGATGTAACTGTATATGAAGAAAATAAGTGTATAGGGGAAATCCCCTATACACCATTATTTGTCTCATAATTGATAGATTTCTTATTAATACTTAAACGATTATTCTCAGTGCTCATGATTCGATTTAAGAAATCATTTAAATCAGATTTGTAAAACATTTTAATTTTCTTTTTTCTGAAATCTTTAATATTACACATGTCATTGACAGCTAAGATAACGAAGTATAACTCTGTAGAACCGTAGACATCATAAGATAACAACTTCGGTCGATAGAGATATTTCCGATATTCTTCATCAGTGAATGTATAATCAACTAAATAAGGTTTCATTTCTTCGAGATAAGTATAAAACACATTATCTGAACTATAGATAATTGTCTTATCTACGATAGATTGCATATATAATGCAAGATTTCCATATGTGAAATTATCATTTGGTTTCATATCGATAAAATCAGTAATAGTATAGGTTTTAGATGGATCAGCAATAGCCATAATTAATAACCTCCAATCAAAACTGGTTTGTTAATATCACCACCAATGAAGATCACGATAAACTTATCATCTTTGTTGGCAGATTCATATCCTTTAGGTAATGGTAATTCTATATAGTTTGATGTGAATGTTGGAAAAATTCTAAGTTCCTGAGAATTTACGACATTCCTTACATTGAATTCCATATCCTGTTTATAATAAGGCTCCTTTTTACTAAGAGTAGGAGTTAATATAGGAATAAAGAACTTTCCTATATTAGTAACGGTATTTTCTAAACAAATGGCAATCTCTGGATATTTTAAATCTAGGTTGTCATAAAAATTTAACTTATTCATTATTTACACCGCCTTAAACAATTTAATATATAGTTGTTTTAAGGAAAAACGACTTAGGAGGTTAACGATGCCTAGAATCACAAAACTACAAAGACAACAAGAACTGGTCACGAGACTGGTAAAAGAAATGTTCATGGCTGTTGGGCTATATGTGTCCAACAACTACGTTTTTGACCAAGATTCCAATTTACCCTGGAAATTTAAGGATCGATTGGTAAAATATGCTAATCCAGGATTATTAACGACAATCCATTCAAATGAAACACTATTTGATCCATTGATGTCAAAAGCAATGGTGAAAGATTTATTGGATATAGGGATTGCGAAAGCTATTCGTTATGATGATCTATATATGAAAGCATTAGCGCCAGAGATTAATCATGGAAGTAAAACTTTAGTATTATTGACAGATAAAGATAAAATACGTACTGGTACTTATTTCCATGAAATTGTTACGTATTATGATATGGCGTTTATATTAGCAGAAATGAAAACAGAAGAAATGGTTCAACTCTTAATAGAAGTAGATCAATTGCTTTCTGAAGTGTTGCCAAAGAAAAGAACAAGAGGATCAACAAGAAAGAAGGATTTTTTCAATGGTATTTACAGATGAACAAGAAGCCATTATTAATGGAGCAGTCAATCATATTAAAGCAAATCAAATAGACGATCAGCTTTATCAATTTGCTGGTAAAGCTGGTACAGGAAAGACTACTATACTATTAGAGATTATTCGTAGGATAGGAATTCCTATGAGTAGAATTGCTATCATGACTTATATCGGTCAAGCGGCAATTATACTAAGAACAAAAGGGATCTATAATGCTAGAACCATACATTCCACTTTATATCAAGCAGAAGAAGAAAACGTATATCAAGATGGTAAGATTGTTAAAGATCCTGTTTATAATAAACCATTAAAACGCATGGTCTTTCATCTTAAAAAATCATTAGAAAATATTGACTATATGATTATTGATGAAGGATATACAGTACCAAAACGTATGAAAAAAGATATACTCGGCTTTGGTTTAAAAATAATAACCTCTGGTGATACCCATCAGTTACCCCCGGTAGGAGATGAACCTGCTTTTCTAGTAGAAGGTAAGGTTCATTATTTAACACAAGCAATGAGACAAGGAAAAGGATCACAGATTTTAACATTAGCAGATTATTTGAGTGAAGGTTATTCGATATCTCCTGGATATTATGGGGAAGCTATGGTAATAGAAGAAGATGATCTTACAGATCGTATGATTGCGGCTTCTAATATCGTGATATGCGGAACAAATAATACAAGAGATACGTTAAATTCACGAGTTCGAAATAATATACTAAATATCAACCAGAAACTTCCTGCTTATGGAGAAAAGATTATATGTCGAAAAAATGATTGGAATTTGGAAGTGAATGGTATTAGTTTAGCAAATGGGTTAATAGGTTCCGTGATAAGAGATATTTCTCCATTAGATATCAATACCAAAAAGAAAGAGTTTATCGTAGATTTTAAACCAGATATGTTTAATGGAATATTTCATGATTTAAAATGTGATTATGAATACTTTATGGCAAATGCAGCGAATCGAGCAATGTTAAAGAACAATAGATTCAATAATGCGGCCAAATTCGAGTTTGCTTATGCGATTACCACACATCTTTCACAGGGTGCGCAATATCCGAGCGGTATTTACTTCAAAGAATATTTTAGAAGAGATGTGCAATCGAATCTAGATTATACTGGTGTTACACGATTTTCTGATTATGTGATTATTGTACTTCCAAGACAACGAAGTCGATATTATTAATCAGCAAACATAGAAATGTTTGTATATTATAGATTAGATATTAGGGGATATCTAAATAATATAAATTATTTAAATCAAGGAGGATAACGTATTATGGGATCAGTAGAAGAAAGATTTGTACTAGCAGATCAAGCTCTACAACAAGAAACAAATGAAACACAAGACAAGCCATATATGCCAATTCAATTCTTTTCGGAAGAAGAAAAGAAGAAAATTGATGATATGGAAAAGGGGATTAACAAAAAATATCTAATTCTGTTTGCAGGTTATGTAAATGACAGTGAAGAGATTAGATATAAGCAATGGGATTTTGCTGTTGGACGACAGAATGCATACGATGTTGTTGTCGAGACATTTATGTCTGAAGAGTTAGCAGAAGATAGAGTTACCTTTGATGCTTATTTATCTAGAATTATCGTAGAGTCGGATTCTGGTAAAGTAAAGTTAGATGGCATCTCTATTTATAAATTCATGAAGAACATGAAGTTACAAGGACTTGTTGAAGATCATTATCCAAATTTTGATATCGAAGAATGGGTATCATATGATGATGTAGAACAACAAGAAACAAATTAAAAGAATAGGAGAGAAGAATCATGGCAAAAGGACCACAAAGAGGAAATAACAGAAAGAAAGGACCGAATTACTTTGAATTAAACATTCGTAATATCGGGGAAGATTTTATTAACAGAAAAAATCCATTTGACATTCAGAGAGATGCAAAGAAGGTCTTTATGGATTTAGAACATGGTAATGTGGATATTGAACGAGATGCAAAATATTTTGCAAACGTATTCTTTATTCAGAATTTATTGCAGGTGGCGAATGATAATTATTATTATCATGCCTATACAATGAATGGAATGAAACAAATTATTAATGATAGTGGTGCCGCACAAATTGATGCCGCTTTTATTAAAGTAATGGAACGACATGAGTACACCATGAAAGCTTATGGTGTCGTGGTTAAATACTTAAACAATATGCTAAACAATATGGGAGTTAGAGTTAATCTATCTGAACTTATGAGAACACTTCAATCGTTTAGAGGTGCATTTTCAGATATGTTCATTGTGAGAGATGACTATACTCGTAGACAAGAAAGGAGAAATTATAACAATGACCAAGGAACAGGTAATTGAATTTCGAGATACTGTAGCTAATGATAAGATTTTAAAGATCTTTTGTGATAACCAGCACATTTTCTATGATCATGTGGAATCTAAGTGTCCTTTGATATGGGATGATGAAGATGAAATATTGATTGTTATTAGATTATGTCAAGATTCAACATTACAGCAATCAATGTATCCGGTTGAGATTGTGCAAACATCATATGATATGATACAGTTTATGATGACCTATGAAACGGTTGCGGATGCTTTAGAGTTTAAAGATCGTATTCCGGCTGATCGGGTTGATCATTTTGAGAAATTCTTGAATGATATCAACAAACAAACGATGAGTGCACCAAGAAGATTTAGCAATACAAAATTTGGTATCGAAAAACCAGAAGAAATCGATATCAGAGATTAAATAAAAATTATCATGACAACACAAAAATAAAAATGGTAGTATATTATAATAGGGATCAAGGTATAATATATTTACTTATAATTGAAAACATTTTAGGAGGAAAGAATTATGCAAAACAATTTTTACAACCAGAATTATGTACCGTACGGAAACGTGGGATCCATGTACCAGCAACAGCAAATTCCTGTACCAAAGAACACACAGCCTTTAACAAAGGAAGAAATTGCTATCTTGCAAAGACGTGCCGTAGAGAAATTTAGTACCGCTCTTACCGAAGAAGATATTATGATTGCTAAATGCACTCATAGAACTCATGCTGATACAGCTCTCGTAGCAAATGCGGATGGGAGTTATACATGCAGCATCTGTGGTGAGAGAATCGTGCTGGAAGACTATTCTCCAGAAGAAGTAATGGAGATTGTCGATAAGTTCGTAAACCTGTTGAACGTTACCAAAGTTCAGTTTATGGATATTCCGGTAGATGTGGTAGCTGAATTCTTCCAGATCATTCCATATTGCAAACGTACTCCGCAGTTGTATGAGATTGCTCATGACAATTATGCGAGATATGCAAATTACAATGTTGGAATGAATTCTGTAAATGCTACTCCGAGTAATAATGTGTGGAATAGCTTCTATGGTATGTATGGTGGAGGGTATGGTCAGCCACAGCAGATGATGCAGCAACCGATGGGCCAGCCAATGTATGGTCAGCCGGCACCGGTTCAGCAGCCTCAATATGGTATGGGATATAGCCCCACTCAGATGCAACAGAATCAGATGGTAATGGGACAGAACCCAATGTACGCTGCTCCGGCTCCACAGCCAGCACAGCCAAATGTACAGCAGGGTCAGCCGCCAGTTCAGAATCAGGAACAAACACAGCCAGTATTTGATCCAAATCAGGCTTCCACAAACGTACAGTTACAGCTGTAATTAAAGTTATACCAGATCATAAAGGTAGTGGGTTCATTCTCACTACCTTTATTTTTTGATCTATATGACTTATATGTGGAAGAAGACAATAGTCTAAACTATAGATTAATGTAAATCATGATAGAAAGGACTAAATAGAACATGGCAAAAAAACAATTATCTCAAGAGATGATTGAGAACATTAAAAAATACTCAGAAGAAATAACAACATTAGAAGACTTTGTTGCTGGTGTTAGACAAAATATCGGTATGTATATTGGGTCTAAAGGTAACAAAGGATTCATTAATATGATACGAGAAATTATACAGAACGGTTTTGATGAGATGATGAAACCATCTTCACCGTGTGATTTGGTGAAGGTTTCGTTTGATGAACAATCGAATTGGGTAATTGCTGAAGATAATGGACGAGGCATACCATTTGACGATATGCTTCGAGTATTTCAAGATCAGCATACTTCATCAAACTATGTAAAGAAGAAAGGTGAATATTCATCGGGATTACATGGCGTTGGTGCAAAAGTAACCAATGCGTTATCAGAACAATTCATTGTAGAATCTTTTCGGTATGATGGAGAAGCAAGACGGTTAGAATTTAATGATGGTCATCCATCGAAGAAAGGAATTCATAAGATTCCTAATCCAGAAAAGAAACAAGGGACAAAGATTTCATTTAAACCTTCGCAGAAGGTATTGGGTGAATTGAGTGTTACTTGGAAAGATGCATTTCAATTAGTGTCTTTAATATTACCTTTGACAAATATTGGTGCTAGAGTGCAATTTAATGCAATTACATTAAAAGGTGATAAGATAACAGAATCTTTAAAGAATGAAGATGGTATTATGTCATTCATGATCAATCATGTAAAGTCTCCTGTAATCAAACCAATCTTTATTACAAAAGATACTGGTGAGATGAGAGTTGATGTACTCTTTACATATGATAGTGAAGACATCACTCCAGATCCATCTTTAGTTGCATTTGCGAACTGTTGTCCTACAACGGCTGGTACCCATATCCAAGGATTCCAAAAGGGTGTTGAAACTTATTTTATGAATTATATGAATCGAATCTTTTTGGCTAATGTGGATAAGAGTAATAAGAAAAAATCAACATTGACTATCACAAAAGCAGATATTCATATGGGTTTAAAGGTCGTAGTGTCAGCTTATCATATTAAACCTATTTTTGATGGTCAAGCTAAGAGTATCTTTACAGTAGCAGAAATGAGTCAATTTGTTACATCTACTATGGTAAATGAATTAGATGAATGGGGGAAACAGAACCCACAAGATTTACAAAAGCTTTGTAAATATTTTAAAGAAATAGCACAACTCAGAATCAATGCAGATAAAGAGAAAGTTAAACTCAATAATAAGTATAGTCAATCTCTAACAGGTTTACCATCTTCTTTTGCACCACCAAAGAAAAAATCTGGAAAACTTGAGTTCTGGATTGTAGAGGGTGATTCTGCTGCCGGTGGTATGAGGAATAATCGACATGAATTACAGGGTTATTTCCCAATCAGAGGTAAAATTTTAAATGCATTCAATAAGAAGCCAGCAGATTTCTTAAACAATGCGGAAGTCTCAGGTATCATCAATATTATTGGTGGTGGCTATGGTAAGAATTTTAATATCAATAAAGTGAAATGGGATAAGATTATATTTGGAACTGATGCAGATGCAGATGGTGATCATATCAGTGCTTTATTATTAGGATTCTTCTTAATGTATATGCCAGAATTAATCACTGCTGGTAGAGTATATAAAGCCGTCCCGCCTTTATATGGAATTGATAAAGGCGGGAAGACAATCTATCTAAAAGACCGAATGGATTATACGAAATATCTCCAAAAAGAATTTAGTGTAAAACATACGATACAAAAAGTAGATGGAACCAATATCACAAAGGATGGGTTATCTAAGATTTTATATCATAATCGTGATTACGCATACGAAGTTGAAAAAGTTGCAAATGGATATTCAACAGACCCATTCTTATTGGAATCGGTCTTACTATTAAAAGATCGTCCAGTGAATGAAATGAAGAAATCATTAAAGAAATTATTTCGATTTATTGATGTGACAAAGATGAAAGATAGTTATGTTGTAAGTGGAGTTCATGACAATAAATTTCAAACAATTATCTTGAATGACCGATTACTTTCAAACTGTGAGGAGATTTTTAAGATTATGAATAGTAATGTAGAATTAACGTATAAGGTAGATGGACATTATGTATCCTTATATGAAATGATGAATATGTTTGAGAAGCTAACTCCACCTTCATTGACTCGATTTAAAGGTCTTGGTGAAATGGATGGTTCGGAATTATATAAATCAACTATGAATCCGGATAATAGAATCTTAATTCAATACACGATGCAAGATGCTATGAAAGAATTGGAAAGAGTTAGATATTATTCAGATAATAAAGATCTCTTATTAAAAGATGTCAAAGTAACACGATTTGATTTATTGAGTTAGAAGGATATGGGTATACAATATTTGTATACCCATATTTATTTTTTGTAAAAATTCGCTTAAATGATGATATATTATTAATGTGATATAGGGTACTAAGAATACTCTAAACTAATAAATCAAAACATATTCCAAGGAGGAATCAAAATGACAAAAACAAAAGAAAACAAAAGAAATTACAAGGAAGAAGCAATGGAGGGTTTTAAAGATCTTGATCGAGATGATTTAGATATCGATGATCTTCCGAATTTGAATGTATTTTTCATTGGATTAGATATGGCTAAGTTCAAAGAAAAATCATTGAATCCTTATTCAAAAGAAGTAAGTAAAGACTCCATCCGGTTCTTGGTTGACACCTTCTATCAGATCCAAGAAATCCGTAAAGCAAAAGAGAATCAACTAAGATCGGTTGTTCAGGGAGTCGATGGCGATGGGTTTGATGCATCCATCTTTATTATGACATCCATCAGAGCAATGGAAGCAGATATCAAGAAAATCATTGAACACTACACTGATTTCATTCCAGTATGTAAATGGCTGAAATCTAATATCGGTGTTGGTCCAATGATTGCGGCAGGATTATATGCAAGATTAGATATCACAAAGTCAAAGAGCGCCGGATCATTTCTAAGTTACTGTGGGTTAAATGATAATAACACGCCATGGCTTGGAAAGAAGGGTGCAGAAAAAATTGTTCCTGAAATTATGGAGATGATCGCAAATGATCATCAGCTATCAATTCCAAAGAAGGATGTTGATAAGCTAATGAAAAAATTCTTAGCGTATGAAAAGAAGAAAAATTCGGATGGAATTGTTGATGAAAATACCCTTCTGGAATATCTTGAAGAACATGAGCATGATTATGATGATCTAATCGACAGATGCTATGAAGAAGGTTATGAATTAAGTAATGATTTAGCTACTGCTCTATTTCTGAAATACGATGACAATATGATCACATCAAATACAATCATGAAATTTGCGATTGATGCGAGAGTTAACCGGAGACCTTCATCAGTACACGATCAATGTATTGTGCAAAGATCATTTAAGAAGAAAGGTAAGAAGAAACCATACATTGTAAAAGATGACATGATTAAAGCGATGTCCAAACCACCATACAATCGAGAGTTGAAAGTACTTTGCTTTAAAGCTTCTGATTGTATTAAGAAGCAAAGTAATTGTGGATCCAAATATGGAAAGATCTATCAAGATCGAAAAGCATATGAGACGCGGTTGAATGAAGCTGGTGCTTATAAGGCTCAGGCAGAAGCATTACTCAAATCAAAGAATTGGAGTGATGATACAGTTACAAAAGAAGCCCTGATGCAGGGTAAATTGTCGAAAGGTCATATTGATCAAAGAGCAATGAGATATACTGTTAAGCTTCTTGTTGCACATCTGTTTGAATTCTGGCATTTGGTTGAATATGGAGTTGCAGCAAGAACACCATACGTGTTAGCGGCTAAAATGATTCATGGTGAAAATACGGAAATGCATACGGATTATATCTATCCGGAAGTTCCGTATGAAAAGATCTTAAAAGAGTTTAAACTTCCGA
>JAQUZN010000121.1 GCA_028691315.1 Candidatus Izemoplasmatales bacterium
CATAATGTTATGGTAAGCAGGCCATTCACATACTACATTAGATGCATAAACAATTGCACTTGCACGTCCTGCAGTTGGTACTAATGGAGCATATTCTAATATAATTGCATCAAAAGCTCTTGTTACGGCATTTCTATCAGCAACATCACCATCATATTGAGGTGCTAAACCAGCCCAAATAAATGTACAATCAAGTCCAAATTGGAATAAAGTATCTAAGTTACCAACATAATATCCTTCGTTAGCTTCTAATATTAGCCAGAAATCCCATAATGAACCGTTGTCTGTAGTTTCGTCAAATCTGTCAGTAACAGTTTTTAAATAATTCCATGTATTTCTTAAGTCAATCTTATTTTCTTCTAAAATAACAAACGCTTCATCAGGAATTGCTAAATCAGTAGGTGTGTTAAAACCAAATTGATCTCCATATACGTCTTGGAAGAATAATCCAAGAATAGGCAACATAACACTTAAGTTTGTTACTGATCCAGTACCAACTCCAGTTAAAGTAATATCGAATTCATGTGAATCTTGTTTGTCGCTTGAAACATCAGTTGCATAAGAATGTCTAGTAAATGCAATTTTATCTGAGCCAAATAATGTTACAAAATGGTTGATAATATAAGCATCTATTCTTTCACTCTCAGCGCCATCAGAAGTTAAATAATCAAGTGTAATCGGACCAGTATTTCCTAATGCAGTCCATGCTGCATATGCTGTATTAAATAATTCAACAGCTTTAACAGGATCGTATCCATAAGTAGTTTGGTCAATACCTAAGTCTGTTAGCATTTGAGCATATTCTGGTGTATTGACATACCATGCTTCGTCATTATCATATTGAGTTGCATTTGTACTATATACTAATAATGTAGGAACATTAGGAGCATAAATTGTAGACGCATATTCAAGTCGATTAAATCCAAAGAAGAAAGCTTGTCTAAAATCAACATCTTGGATTGCACTTACAACTGCTGGATTTTGAGTATCATATGCTTCAGTGTTGAACAATAAGTATTGTGGATATCCATTATAGAAACTCTTTAAATTTGGATTCTCCAAATATTGCGCGTAATAAGTTTGGTTTAATCCAGTTGAACTTAATAAACCAGCTTCGAATGCTTGCATTCTTGAATCTGTGTTTGGATAAAATTCAAATGAAATTGATTTATAATTATAATATAGTTGCATAATAGAATTATAGTTTTTGTTAAATACCATCTTTTGATTTGTATCCCAAGATTTTAGTAGATAAGCACCATAACTTACTGCTGGAGTTTGACTAGTACCATAAGTTGAATTTGTTCCAGCTGCATCTAAACTTGCTTCGTATACAGTTGGATTAACTAATGTAAAGTTAGCATTCGCCATTGAAGATGAATGAGAAATTGGAACTTCATAAGTTATTTCAAATGTATAATCATCAATTACTTTAAAGCCAACTGTAGATTCAGAAACTGTAGGCCAAGTAGTTCCAGCATCGCCTGCATAATAAGGGTTAAGAGCAACGTCTACTCTAAAGTCGTATTTAGCAATTGTTGATGCGCCATAATCAAGGCCTTCTGGATACGCTTGGTTTGTGCCAAGTGTTAATCCTAAAGCATTGTAATCATCTAAAGATAAATAGAATGTATCAGAACCTGCAAATGGCCAAGTTCCAATATATTGTGGATATGCAGTTGTGTTTTCACCAATATATTTAGTAAGCGCAACATATCCATAGTCACCAGCTAATTCGCCATCAGATTCGCCTAAACCAATCTCAGTACCTTGTAAGAAATAAGCTCTTGCGCCAACAATTCTAGTACCTGTACTTCTGTCAGCAGAAGGATAATATGATGAAGCTCTGTAGTTATTTTGAACAGGATCTATGTATTGGAAATATGTGTAGTAATAATCATTAGCAGTTACATGTGTGCCATCTTCCCAATAAACGTCTGGATTCAATGTATATCTATAAGTATAAGCAGAAATCTCTCTCGAAATTGCTTCACTATATTTACCATTTTGATCCGTTCCATCTTCACCGTCAAATTCTCCACCAACAGCGATAGGGAATTGAGCAGCTCCGTAAAGTACGTTTTGTCTTAATAACGCACCAATATTTGATTCGTCAATTGTTGAAAAATCACCAGCAGTTGTAGCTAAGCCATCCGCGATTGCTTGGGCCCAGTCAACGTCTGTTCCATATAGAGGAGTTTTCATGTAATTCATCAATGAATCTTCATGACTCCAATGGTATGTAAGTGGGTTCAAAATTGGATCTGCAGTTAATTCAGTAAATGAATTTTTGTATGTTTCGCCGTCAGACCAACTAATTGCTGCAGAATCAACAGGAATCCAATAAGCATATAACTGAGTTGCGCCTGTAACTGTAAGAGGGAAAGTAACAGCTGTTGGTTCTAACCAAGTTGCACCTGGTTTTCCATAGAACCATCCACCAAATGTAAACCCAGTTCTTGTTGGGTCAGTTGGTTTAGTAACACTGCCTCCACCAATTGGTAAATATGATGATGCAACTGAAGAGCTAGTTTTTGTATTAAAGCGAACAACAATATTTTGTGTCCAGCCAGCATACAAAGTAATATCCGCTGTAATTTCAGTTGAAAAATCGAATAATGTAGCGTCTGTAGCAGTAGCACTAGTATACCAGCCTGTAAAGTTCCAAGCTAAATCTTCACTAGTAGACGCTTTTGTTGGATCTGTAGGTTCTTCTACCAATTCCCCAACTTTTACGGAAATTGCTCCAATAGCAGTACCACCTTGAGAGTCAAAAGAAACTATAGCAGTTTTCTCTTGGCAAGCAACCATGAGTAATGCAGAAAACATTAAAATTATCGGTATTAATAATTTTTTTAACATATTTAATTTTCTCCTATTCTAAAACTGATTTTTTATAATTGTACACTAAATGGATGTGTAAGTAAAGTGCTTATCAAAAATTTGTTGTTTTATTATATAAAAAATGAAGGAATTTTTTTCAAAGCACCGCTGGAATTAATATTATTGACAGAAATGTCCTATAATTTTCAAGATATAGCCATTATTGTTACTAATTTTTTATTGATAAATCTGTTTATAAAGAAATTTACACACAGTATTCTTCTCAAAAAATCTATCTCTAGTAGACTGTTATTGTTTTAATTGATAGTTTAATGATTTTCATACAATTTCCTAGTAATTACATATTCGGGCTTCATAGAATTATACTTATATGTTTTTATAACAATTTTTATCCTTATAAAATAAAAAACAGCAAACCCATTTGTTTCAATAAGGGAATATGCTGTTGTTTACATTGACTAAGTTGATTCATTGAACAAATCAAATATTCTAGATATACGTGATGAAAAAACTACAAAGAAACGATGATTTTTTTGCTTAAAATAAACCGGATTGTAAACCTTGCGCCATGCATAGCATTATCTCCTACTGAAATTTCTGCTTGATGTTTTTCAATAATCGCTTTGGTAATTGTTAATCCAAGTCCAGTATGCCCTTCTTTTCCAATAAAATAACGTTCCCAAATTTGATCTCGAATATCTTCATCAATTCCCATTCCATCATCATCAATAGTAATCACTATATCTTCTTTAGTTAAAATCAAGTGAACTATAACTGTCGTTTTCGCATACCGAATAGCATTAATGACCAAATTAACTAGTGCTACTTCTAGCTTATCTGCATCTCCATAGATATACACATCTTCTTGATCGTGCATAAATACAATTTTTAGCGACTTCTCTTTCGCTTGAATATCAACTGTATTTAAAGCATCTCCAATAATGTCAACTAAATTAATCCTTGATACATTTAAAACCTCACCAATCGAATCCAAACGTCCAAGATATAATACTTGGTTAATAAAATCCTTTAATTTTTCACTTTCGTGCATAATGATTTCGGAAGTGTTTTGGATTTCTTCTTTTGATAGAACACCATAGTACATTGCTTCTGCATAACTATAAATATTGGTTAAAGGTGTCTTCATTTCATGGGAGAAATTATGCAAAAATTCTTGTTCAGATTGAGAATACTGATACACCCTAAGGTGAGCTTGTTCAAGTGCTTCTGATAATTCTTCGTATTCTAATATGTTAAACTTTGGCCTTCGTATTGGCCGATTTTGAAAAGACAAATTGTTGACATAAGCTGCCAATCTTTGTGCGGGTTCAGCAAAAGTTTTTGCAGAAAAAATCGAAATCAAACTTATTGATATTGCAAGAAAAACAATCCCAATGAAACTCATTAAGAAAATTGTTTGATTTTGTTCCATCAAAGAGCCTTCATCTCTAAAAACATAAATAGTATACAAGCCATCATCAACAGAACCTTGGGTAAAATAATAATACTGAAAATTATCAATGATTCGATATACATTGTATTTTTCACTCGCTAGGCTTGCTTTTTCTAAATCCAGTGTTTGTGAAGAAAATGACGTATAGTAGACAAATCCACTTTGGTATACTAGTAAATCTACACCACTTAACTCTCTAGCAGTGTTCAAAGTTTGATAAAAATCAGCTCCCCCAGAAGCTTCAAGTGTATTTACAATATTATCATTTAAATTTGCTATATTACTATACAATAAGCGATTCAATCCCGATCGAATTAAAACACCGGTTAGAATCGCTGCAATTCCGTATGAAATAACTAAAAAAACACCATAATATATTAATAGTTTTTTCCTAATTGTCAATAGCATCACTTCCTAAAGTGGCCTGGACTTTATATCCATACCCAAAAACAGTCTTGATTTCAACCAAGCTGTCGATGATTGCTAATTTTTTTCGAATTCTTTTTACTAAATCATCGACAGATCTTGTTCCATCAATGACTTCCCATTTCCATACAAGGCGAAAAAGTTCTTCTCTTGAGAAAGCTTTTGGGCTATTTTGAGATAGCAAAACAAATAAGTCATATTCTTTTGCAGTAAAAATTAAAGGTTGATCTTTACAGTAAATTTCTCTTTGATCAAGTTTAAACACCAAATTCCCTAGTTCAAAAGAACCTAAGTTCTCCAACAATGTAGTATTCACACTTCTTCGTAATAAGGCTTTTACACGAACTGCAAGCTCTCTTCCAGAAAAAGGCTTTGTTATATAGTCGTCTCCAC
>JAQUZN010000122.1 GCA_028691315.1 Candidatus Izemoplasmatales bacterium
ATTCTAAGGAACTAAATAAAGATTTATACTCTATACCGCTACCGTCATCAATAACAATAATTTGTGTAAAATTTAAGGCAATAAGTTTTTCGATTAGAAGACTTAACTTGAAATCTGGTTTATATGCCGGGATAATAATTGCATGCATTTTTGAGCCTCTATCTGAACTTGATTTTTACTGTAATTTTAATTTAAATAAGTATTTTATTTATTTGTTTGGATAATATTAATAATATAAACGATAAAGGATGATATAAGTAAGATTCCGCCTACAACAAAGAAGACTTTGACTAGTGCAACTTCTGATCCATATATATCAAAGACACCATGAAGAAGACTTCCAGTCACAAGGGTTGTGATTCCCATTCGCCAAAGATGACAGACTGTTTCATTTGCTCTTGGTAATAATATGAGAAGAAGTGACATAACACTTCCCCCAATAAGTGGTAGTAAGAACGCATACTGCATATAGTCTGATCCAATTCCGTGAGCGAATATGCTATATACAAAATTGAACCCGACTAAAAAAGCACTTATGGCAAGATACTTAAAAGATTGTTTGACTAGAATTTTTTTATCCTCTGATATAGACACAGTCGCCAACCTTCCTTTCAGTTCCTTCGCTTGGATGATTAATTAAGGATCCATCAAACCACATTGTGGATGATCCACCACCATCAAAGTTGTAAGCCTGGATACAACCAAGAGAAGTCATAATGTCCGCAAGTTCTTCGATGTCTGCGCCATGCGAAATGGTTGTGCGTCCATCAACGCAGACAAACATAAAATGGTTGCTGCCAACCTGCCCAAAAGCGGTTCTAGGGTTATTTACGGCGTCTCTGTCAAGACCATCATTAACACTAGCAACGGATACGCCATCTTTAATTAGTACTGGTCCAAATGACCATAATTGCCATGAACCACTATCTAAAACTTCTTGAGTAGTTGTAGTGGTCTCTGTGAATGTGGATAAGTTGCCATCGATATTTAATGATATGGCATCTCGGTTACTAAATGAAGAACGAAGGATTAACCCGTTTCTAATGACAAATCCAGAATCATAATGACTTGCATAGTCTGAATTTATCGCAAAAATGGCGTTATGTTCTATGGCCATTGCCGATACGGTTTGAGTAATGTTTGTACCACCAAAAGTATTATACGCAAAAGCGGTTAAAATTGTACATGCATCTTTTACAACGACGTCCGCAACATAGACATCTGAATTAGTGGCACGAATTTGATAGATTGTAATTAGAACGGAATCACTAAAGTAAGATCCTAAAACTATTCCATCTTCTAAAACAGAAGGGACAGTTCCTGGATAGATTAATTCTTCGGTAATGGTTGTGGTTTCATTATCAGATGTCGTGACACCTGAATTTGAGGTGGTAGTCGTTGTAACAACTGGATTTTCCACAATAAAACCACCATGCGGAATCACAAATTCATATAATAAAACAAAGGTAGTAAATAGAAAAAGCAAAACGTAAAACATAAAAACCAAATGAAAGGTTTTTCTAGGGTTATTTTGCACTTTTTTTCATCTCGCTTTTCTTTTTCATGATATACTTCCTTCATTTTGTGTACTGACATATTATAACACGTTAACTAAATTGTCCTTGTTTGAAACAACGAACCATTTCTTTTTTGACTTTTTGAAGATGGTGTACCAAATTATAAAGGAAATAGTGTGATATTATATTTTTTTAATGAATAATACCAATAAAATCAGATGTAATTATGTTCACTATGTATAGGACACATTTTTTCTGATTTTATTGTATTTTTTGTGGAGGAGTTAAATGAAAAAATATATTATTATATTAATAACTTGTTGTTTCATTTTTTTGGTATCTTGTCAAAAAGAGACTTATAATCAAGTGAAAACTTATAAGTTCAATTTTCAAGTTTATACTTCGCCAGTTTATATTGAAAAAGATGTAATTCTTGGCAGAGACAAAGATATTATTTCTTCATGCACTACAGATCAGGTAATACTTGATAATAAAGCGGAAATTGAACTTTTTATTTCATCTCTAAATTCAATTGAGAATCTTGATACATACGTTATGCTAGATATTGCGTCATATCGGTACAAAATTACTTTAGGGGATAATGTGATAAGTGTTGTGGATGGAACGTATTTCTATTTTAATAATGTTTTATTTATTTTAAAAACTGGTAATTTTGATTTTCTTGATGAATATACATTTGCAGTTTTTTGTTAGAGATAAATATGACCGGTACAATTAATGGACCGGTCATTTCTAATTATATATTCTCAATTTCAACTGATGGAAGAAGTGCATCAATTTCTGATCTTGTACCAATTGTAGGACTAAATGCAGTTGCGGATGCACAGGCAATCGCAAGTTTATATGCTTTTATAATATCTTTATCTATTGTATAACTACTAATGAATCCTGCGACCATTGAATCACCAGCACCTACCGGGTTTTTAACTTCGCCTACTAAGGCTTTTGCACGGAGTGTTAAATCTTTATTCACAAATATAGAACCTTTTCCCCCAAGAGAAACAATGGCATTTTTTGCCCCAAGTTCAAGTAATTTTTTTCCGTATTTGATTGTTTCATCTAGAGTTCTTATACTAACCCCAAAAAATTCTTGAAGTTCATGAATATTTGGCTTAACGAGTAAAGGTCCATATGGAAGTACTTGGGCTAAATCTGATTTTGTAGTATCAATTATAAACTCGATTTTCTTTTTTTGACAATGAATGGCAATTTTTTCATAGATATTATCAATGCCTTTCACCGAACTTCCACCACAGATTAAAATATCTAAAGTTTCCATATGATCAATCAAATTGGTTAACTTTTGAAAATCTTTATCTTCTATATTTGGGCTTTCTTGATTGATTTCTGTTTCTATATCATTTGATAATAATTTTACGTTTATTCTTGTAAAACCAGAAACTTCGATAAAATTAGTCTCAAGTTTTAAGTTTTCAATTAAATATTGTTTTAAATATTGGCCTGTAAATCCACCTAAAAAACCGGTAGCGATGTTTTTTGTATTAAGTTCATTTAATACAATTGATACGTTAATACTCTTACCACCAGCCATAAATATTGAAGAAGAACTTCGGTTTAGTTTTCCTACTTCAAAATTACTGACAAGCAAGCGGTAATCAATCGCAGGATTTAATGTACAAGTATAGATCATAAGAAATCACCTCAGTTTATAATGAATCAGAAATAGATGTTTCAAAATAGTTTTGTAATTTTTCTAAAACGCCAATATTAGTCTCTTCATCTTGAATGATTGAATTTGCTAAAATAGTTAAATCATTGTAACTTGACTTTGATAAATTCTTTTTAATTTCCAAAATAGAAGAAGATGTCATACTTAGTTCATCAATGCCAAGCCCAACTACTAGTAAGGATGCATATGGATCACTCGCTATTTCTCCACATAAACCTACCCACTTATGTTCAATGTGCGCAGCTTCAATAACGTTTTTGATTAAACGATGAAGTGCAGGGTGATATGGCTGATACAAATATGCTACATTTGGATTCATTCTATCCGCAGAAAACATATACTGGATTAAATCATTTGTGCCAATGCTAAAGAAGTCGACTTCTTTGGCAAATTTATCTGCGAGAACTGCAACCGCAGGGATTTCAACCATCATGCCGATTTGATATGGTTTTACTGTGACACCTTTTGAAACTAAATCAAATTCAACTTCTGAAAGGATTTTTTTTGCAAGGCGTAGTTCTTCGAGCGTTGCAATCATTGGAAATAAGATGCATAATTTTCCGTAAATGGTTGTTCTGAGTAAGGCACGGAGTTGTATGATAAATAGTTTTTTGTCTTGTAGGCAATAGCGAAGCGATCTGTAACCTAAAAAGGGATTCTTTTCTTCTGGAAAATGGAGATATTTGACATTTTTATCGCCACCAAAATCAATTGTTCTGATTAGAACATTTTGATTTGGAAAAGTTTTCAAAACTTGTTTGTATATATTGAATTGTTCCTCTTCTGAAGGCGCTGTATCTCGTTCCATAAATAGAAATTCAGTTCTAAATAAACCAATACCCTCTGCACCGTTATCTACAGCATGATTTAATTCACTGATGGAGCTGATGTTTGCGCTGATGAGAAATTCATGATTATCTTTGGTTATAGAAGGCGCATTTTTGAATACTTGTAAGGATACATTCTTATTTTCAAGCAGATCTTTCTTTTGTTTATACTCATCAATCTCAGGAATAGAAGGATTTGGGATGACAATGCCATCAATCCCATCAACGATTAATGTATCGCCATCTTTAACAGTATCAAGAATATTACTTAATCCAACAACAGCTGGTATTTCAAGGCTTCTAGCCATGATTGTGCTGTGAGATGTTTTACCACCAATATTCGTTGCAATCCCTTTTACAAAGTTTTTATCTAGGGTAATCATTTCACTTGGGGTTAAATCGTTCGCCACAAGAATGACTTCGTCTTTGATTAAATACGTGTCTTTTGGTTTTTTATTTAAAAGGTAAGTTAGAACTCGTTTTTGAACATCAAGGATATCAGCAGATCTTTCTCTCATATATGGGTTATCCATTGTTTCAAGAATCCGGGCAAAATGATTTGTAACATCTTGATAGATGCTTTCAACACAAATCTGTTCTGTGTTTAGACGGCTTATCGTCATGTTTTTTATTTCAATATCATCTAATATTTGAAGATGAGCTTCAAATATTTGAGATTGAGATGTGCCTAATAACTGTTTTGTTTTGGTAATCAAATAAGTTAAATCTTTTCTGGCTTTCTTTAGAGCTTTTTCTAGTTTTTGTAATTCTAAAGCAACAGATTTAATTGGAACTTGTTTGATTTCAAATGAAATGGTATCAATTTTATATACTTTTTGAATTGCATATCCAGCACTAGCTGCGATTCCTATATATTTCATACAAGTCCTCCTTTTTAAATTGATTAATAATGATAATATAATAGTACTCTAAATCGATGTTTTTCACAAGAACAAAATATGGGTTCTTTTATTGCTTCCTCTTTATCACGGACCCGTAG
>JAQUZN010000123.1 GCA_028691315.1 Candidatus Izemoplasmatales bacterium
AAAAATGTTCACATAAACGTGACCATTTTTTCATTATTAGCACACAATAAAATATTATAATGGTCTCATAACGATGAACGGGGTGAGTTACTATGAAAAAGACAATGCTAGTTTTTATTCTCCTATTTTCTAGTATTATCTTATTTAGTTGTGATATTTCCACAACAAAATCTACTACATCAACCTCAGTCACAACAGATTCGACTTCAGAGTCAACGCTTTTTATGACTCTAAATCCAGAAGACGAAAATCTTGAGACAATCACAACAGATGAAACCGTCATTTTTTCTGTTACAAACACTTCATCGCTGAATGACCAAGTCTTAATTGATGGTGGCGTCGTCACAATTAATCATGCAGGAACTTATCTATTTGAAGGATCTAGTTCGGATGCAATGATTATTGTTGATGTCTCTAGCAATGAACAAGTCACATTGGTATTAAATGGTGTTGATTTAACGAGTCAAAGTGGGGCCGTTATTAATGTTATTAATGCTGATAAGGTCATTATTACACTAGGGGATGGAACTGTCAATCAATTGACAGATTCATCTTCATCTAGCGAACATTCTGCAGTTGTCCAATCTAATGACGATTTAACAATCAATGGATATGGCACGCTTATTATAAATGCACTTTTAAATAATGGAATATCTGTTGACGATGACTTAGTCATTGTCAGTGGAGAAATCCAAGTAAACGCTTTAAATAATGCCATCAAAGTTCATAATGATTGTATGATTTATGATGGCATTCTTACGCTTACTTCTGGGAATGATGGAATTCAAGTTGAAAATCTTGATGACTCAACTTTAGGCAATATAGTAATTCAAGATGGTGTCTTTCAAATATTAGCATATGGTGATGGATTTGATGCAAATAATGTAATCGCAATTTATGGTGGTACTTATTCAATATCATCTGGAGTTAATAATAGCAATATTACATTAGTTAGTGGCAAAGGCGTAAAAGCAACCAATGGAATTAATATTATGGGTGGAACCTTTGTAGTAATATCAAAAGATGATGGCTTTCATGCAAACTCTGATTTTTACATTCAAGGTGGTTCTTTAACAATAACAACAAATGATGATGGAATTCATGCGGACAACACTTTAACAATCAGTGGTGGAGAAATTAATATTCTTAAAAGTTATGAAGGTATTGAATCCTACAGTGTAATTATCAACAATGGAACAATTCATATTATCTCCAGTGATGATGGAATCAACTGCGCTGGTGGTGCAGATACTTCCAGTAATTTTCCTTGGGGAAAGCCAAATCAAGACAATAGTCGGACAGCTACCCTTGAAATCAATGGTGGATATATAAATATAAATGCTGATGGCGATGGACTTGATGCTAATGGATCAATTATAATGAATGGTGGAACTGTTCTTGTATCTGGACCAACATCTTCAAACGATGGTGCAATTGATTACAATGTAAGTTTTGCAGTAAATGGTGGAACTTTAATCGCAGTAGGATCAGCTGGCATGGCACAAAATGCAAGCACCTCCCCTACACAAGCATCAGTGCTGATTGGTTTATCTTCATCTACAACATCTTCTTTAACATTAATAGATTCAGATGGAAATGTAATTTGTCATTTTGAACCAACAAAAACATATCAAACAATCGTTATTTCATTGCCTAACTTATCTTTAAAAACTAACTATAAATTATATCTAGGCGGAAGTATAACCAACCTAGATGGAATAACCGATGGGTTTTGTGTAGGAGGAAACTACACAAATGGCACTTTATCACAAAGTTTTACATTAAGTCAAAACATCTCATCGGTAGGGACGTCATCGACGATGCCAAGACATTAAATAACAAGTGCTTTTGGCACTTGTTTTTTAATGCAAGCCGGTTTATAATTATATATCTAGGTGATAAAAATGAATGAAATTGATGACAAAAAACAGATAAAACAGGGGTTTAAAAATATAGTATTGTTAGGACTAGTTAGTCTGTTTGTTGATTTATCGACAGAGATGGTTTATCCTCTTGTTACAATATATCTTTCGACATTTGCAAGCGTTGCAATTATTGGCGTGATTGAAGGTTTAGCTGAGAGTGTAGCTGCAATTTTGAAAAGTTATTCAGGGTATATTGGGGATAAATTTTCAAATAAAAAAATTCTTGCATTTATTGGCTACTCTAGTGCGATTATATATAAAATATTATTATTCTTTTCTCTTGGCTGGGTCGGAATATTAATAGCAAAATTAGTCGACAGGATTGGGAAAGGAATCCGTACTGCCCCAAGAGATGCGCTTGTCGCAGAAAGTGGAAAGAAGACCCTAGGAAAAGCATTTGGTCTCCATAAAATGCTGGATATGCTTGGTTCAGCACTAGGAATCATTCTAGCAATTGTTTTATACTCTTTGCTTGTTGATTCATCCTCCTTAACGGTAGATGTAAGTGCATTTAAAACCATTTTCTTGATTTCAATTATTCCTGCATTGCTTGGTATCTTTTGCCTCATTTTTGTAAAAGAAACAAAACATGCTAAAAATGAATTACAAAAATTTTCGCTAAAAGGAATTCACTTAGAAAAGAAACTAATCTTGTATCTTATTGTCGTATTTATCTTTTCTATTGGGAATTCTAGTAACGCTTTCCTAGTATTAAGAGTTACTGATATTGGGTTTACGCCAATTGATGTGTTAATACTATATTTAGTTTATAATTTAACATCCTCAGTAGTATCGTATCCACTTGGAAAATTATCTGATAAAATCCCTAGACGTAAATTAGTTATTCCAGCATATATTCTTTATGCCGTTGTTTACTTAGGAATTGCTTTATTTGATACTTCTGTAATGTTATATATACTGTTTGCAATGTATGGAGTATTCCAAGCACTAATTGCAGGAGCAGAAAAAGCCTATGTGACAGAAAATGCGCCATCAGGTTTAAAAGGGACAGTTCTTGGTCTTTATGGAACAGCACAAGGATTAGGTCTATTATTTGCGTCCTTTATTGCGGGTGCAATTTGGACATATATAAGTATTGAAGCAACATTTGTGTTTGCGGCAATCATGTCTTTAGTTGCCGCAATCAGTTTAGTTTTTGTTTTTAAAATGAAGTCACAAAAAGAATAGAAAAGACTAATCATCTTTTCTATTTTCATTTTGTTTTGTTTTTGGTAAAATATGGATATCGGGAAGTAGCTCAGTTTGGTGGAGCACTTGGATGGGGTCCAAGGGGTCGCAGGTTCAAATCCTGTCTTTCCGACCAATTTAACAATTTTAGCCCTTTTACTCACGTAAAAGGACTTTTTTTGTATATTTTTTAGATAGATGAGTAAATCAAAAATCATAAAACATACAAAAAAAATTCAAAATGGGTGTCAAATTTATTGTTCTTTTTCTTTCAGAATTGGCTCGTTGCTTTGATTGCTTCTTGTTCAAATCCCTTATTTATATGCGAGTCAGTGTTGACAGTGACCTCATATTTCCTGTGTCCGAGCCAATATTGAACCACTTTTCGTTCAATTTCTAGCTCCAAACATTGTGTTGCAAAGTAGTGTTTAACCCATGCAATTAAAGCCCATGTATGTGATACTCAGCTGCAAAATCTGAGAAACAGTGAGAGATAAGAGTTTTTCCGATAAAGTTAAACACTTCTCCACCCTAGTTTGGAATTAGCTGAAATATCTCGATTGCTTCAGGTAACAATGAAACTAATTCTTTAGCTGCTTCAGTTTTTGGTTTCATAAACGTTCTTGTTACTTAATCATATGATTTGTTAGTCAAAATAAGGTATAAGGCAGTCTTTGTAGTGATAAACAAAGGAGTAATTTATTGACTTATTATTCAAGTTCTACTATACAGTAAATGAGCTGCCACTCACTATTGTTACGGGAGTTCATTTACTCAAAAACAAATCATTTTTTAATACGATATTTTTAAATTGTAATTCGGAAGCTAAAAATGCTTTTATGATGTCGGGATCGAATTGTCCACCTGATTTTTCCATAATAATGAGTTTTGCTTCCTCATGAGTCATAGTGGGCTTATATATTCTTTCACTTACAAGTGCATCATATACATCGGCTAATGCAACTATTCTTGCCATCAATGGGATTTCTTGTCCTGATATTCCTGAAGGATATCCGTGTCCATCAAAATGTTCATGATGGAAATTAGCAATTTCTGCAGCTTTTTTTAAATGCGATAAATTTGGAAACTTATCAATTATTGAATTTAGTATATTTGCTCCAATAATAGCATGTTGTTGCATTAATACTCGCTCATCATCAGATAATTTTCCAGGCTTTTTAAGTATGGAATCATCGATACTTACTTTACCTATATCATGAATTGAACTGAAAATAAACAAGTCGCTTATAAAACGTTTTGATATGATCGATTGATACTTTTCATTATTCTTAAGTTGTCTTGCAAGAATAGTACTAAAAATCGGAACTCGATCAATTTGTTTACCTGCATCTGCATTTTTATGTAATATGACCTGAGATAATGCGTATAACAAGGAGTTACTCCTAACCATTTCCATCAAACGACGAGCTGCTTCATAGTACAAATTCATCATTTCTGTAGTGATTGGTTCAGTAATAAGATTATCAAGTCCAAAATTATAATAATGACAATCAATTGAAGGAAGCGCATGATGAGTGATACCTATGATGTATGTATACTCGCAGGAATCATTCTCTCTTATTTCACGAGTGAGTTTTTCTGATTCTAAGGACAAATTATCCAGTTCAATAATAACTACTACTGGATTTTGATCAAACCACTTAAATAGTGCATCGTTATAATCAGAAGCCGAGAGAAAAAAATCATTCTGAAATGAAATAGACAGAGACTTGATGGTTCTGCTAGTAAACTGATTATCCCCAACGCATAAAGTTATCATATTTATTTTCTCCTTAAATAGTTTTTTCCGAAAAAGTACACTTTTACGGAATGCAATAAAATGTAAATTATGGAATATAAATTTACAATTTAACAAAGAATTTTCATTATTTTTACAAAATCTCTTGAATAAAAAGCCT